>JBEKPN010000054.1:0-6544 GCA_049520695.1 Dehalococcoidales bacterium
GTCTCCTGATTGGCGTTGACCATGGCGCTGAAGGCCTTCGCTTCCATGGGCTCCAGTGTCAGGTTGATGCCCAGATTGGTGCTCATTTGGGCTTGCAGGAATTGTGCCAGCTGCGGGTTGAGGCCAGCGTTGTTGTACTGGAATCTGAGTTTAAGTTTGCTTGCATCTGACAAATTCAGTTGTGTAAGAGCGGTGGCAAGCAACTGCTTGGCCTTGGTGACATTAAAGGCGTAATCCGTGCCAAGGTTGGCGTTATAGCCCGGCATGCCCGGCGGGATCCAGGAAAGGGCCACTTTGCCGATGCCGTTCCTTACCTGGTTGATATAAGCCTGGCGGTCGATGCCTGTGGCGAGGGCCTGGCGCAGCGTCTTGTTGTCATAAGGCGGTGTGTGTACCTGGAACTGAAATGCGAAGGTGGTGAGCTCGTTAAAGCGCACGATCTGCTTGCTGAGGACCGGGTCGGCGATAACGGTTTTCTCCGTACCTCCTGGAGGGCCGCACTGGTCGAGCTCATTGTTCAGATAGGCCGACCAAGCGGCGTTGGCGTCAGCAATCATCTTGAAAGTGATTTTGGTGAGCTTGGGTTTGGTGCCCCAGTAGTTGGGGTTGGGGGTGAAGGTCAGGTGGTCCTGGTGCACCCACTCGCTGAGGACCATGGGGCCGTTACTCATGTAGTTGCCGGCCTCTGTCCACTTGTCGCCATATTTTGCAATCACGTCCTGGCGCAGGGGATAGGCTGGCCAGAGAGCCATCAGTTGCAGGAAGGTAGCCTGGGGCGCTGCCAGTTTGACTACCAATGTGCTGTCATCCGGGGCTGAGACTCCTACAGCGGCTTTGAGCGTGGCCAGGGTGGCAGCATTTGCGTTAGTGGCGCTGTTGTAGGCTTGAGCTCCCGCGATAGTATAGTAGAAGGAAGCGTACTCCGCCGCCAGAGCCGGGTCCAGCATGCGCACAATACTGTAGGCAAAGTCCCCGGCCTTTACCTTGGTACCATCGCTCCAGGTGACGTTGCTCTTTAGTTTAAAGGTGTAGGTCTTGCCATCGGCAGAGATGCCGCCATTGGCCGTGGTTGGGATTTGGGTGGCACAAACTGCCTTGAGAGTGAGGTCCTTGTTGAAGCCTAACAAGCCCTCGAAGCAGCGGTAAATGATGGAGAGGTCACCAGCCCACGAGGCCAGGTTGGGATCGATGGTATCGGGTTCGCCTCCGAGGTTGGTGGTGAATGTCTGTGAACCTGTGGGCTGTCCCGAAGAGCAGCTGGCCTCGAAAATACTAAGTGGTATCGAACCACCAGCAGCGGCCAAGACGCTCAGAGCGCCGACACCTTTGAGGAAGTCTCTTCTTGAAACGGTCATCTTTTTATTTTTTTCAACCATGCTTCATCTCCTTTTTTATTTTATTAGCCATTATCTGGTTTGAACATAGTACCGAACGCAAATTCTTGGCTTTATTCCTCCTTCTATATTTTTTTAGAGGGTAAACAAACCTTTTGGGAGCGGTTAATTCACCCTCCCGTTTGGACAAAATTATGCTACTGGCAACAGTCGTTGTCAATAGGGATTGGGGCAAATATGGTAAATATTTACCATTTATTTTGAACCCCGGGCTTTGCGTTAGTGCCCACAACCGAACTTCTTAAAGTGTTTATCCAATTTTTAGGAACAAACTTGTGGAGTGGCACGGCCTATTAAACCCTCGCATGGATAAGGCTAGGACGGAGGAATTAATCATACTGCTTGATAAGATTATGAGCGTTGCTCCAGGGAAAGCATTTGCCGATAAGTATCCCTTTAAGCTAAAATATGCATTATTGTCTCTGGCAGAGTCCAAAGACGGCGGGAGCAGTTCGAATGGCAACACTCATTACGGACACCACCCTCAGGGATGCCCATCAATCCTTAATCGCTACCCGCATGCGCACCCGCGACATGCTGGATATTCTAGGCGAACTTGACCAGGTTGGTTTCTTCTCGCTCGAGGTCTGGGGCGGCGCAACTTTTGACAGTTGCATACGTTTCCTCAATGAAGACCCATGGGAGCGCCTCAAGACCATAAGGCAAAAGGTCAAGAACACACCCCTTCAAATGCTGCTGCGCGGACAGAACCTGGTGGGATACCGCCACTATGCCGATGACGTGGTGCGCGAGTTCGTGCGCCTTTCCGTTAAAAACGGCATCGATATCTTCCGCATTTTCGACGCCCTGAACGATATCCGCAACATGGAAGCGTCAATCACCGCCGTCAAGGAATTCGGCGGCCATGTACAGGGTGTAATATGCTATACCACCAGCCCCGTTCACACTATCGAACGTTTTGCTGAAATGGCGGTTGAACTGGAAAACCGCGGTTGCGACTCCCTGTGCGTAAAAGACATGGCAGGGCTCATCTCACCGCATGCGGCTGCGGAACTTATTGGGGCCATCAAGCAGAGAGTGAGCATACCGGTCGATCTGCATTCGCACTGCACCAGCGGCATGGCGCCCATCAGTTACTATGCCGCCGTGGCGGCAGGGGCCAATATACTGGACACGGCTTTCTCGGCTTTCGGCTGGGGTACTTCTCAACCCCCAACTGAAAGCATCGTGGCTGCCTTGCAAGGCACTCCATACGATACTGGCCTTGACCTGGCCAAGCTCAACGAGATAAACGAGTATTTCATCAATCTCACCAACAAGTACAGGCTGTTGTTCACTGCTGAAGCCACCCGTCCCAATGCAGCAGTGCTCTTGCACCAGATACCGGGCGGCATGATATCCAACCTGGTAAGCCAGCTCAGGGAGCAAAAGGCGCTCGACAGGCTGCAGGACGTTTACGCCGAGATCCCCCGCGTGCGCGCCGACCTGGGTTATCCGCCACTGGTCACGCCTACCAGCCAGGTGGTGGGCACACAGGCTGTGCTCAACGTGCTCTCCGGCCAGCGCTACAAACAGGTGACGCGCGAGACCAAGAATTATCTCATGGGTCAATATGGCGCGGCTGCCGGCGAGGTAAACGAAGATGTCAGGCGCGCTGTCATCGGAGATGAAAAGCCCATCACGGTACGCCCGGCCGACCTGTTGCCGTCGGAAATGGGCAAAGCCAGGGACGAAGCTCAAAAACTAGGCATAGTGCATAAAGAAGAAGACGTAGTTACGTATGCCCTGTATCCCGAAGTAGCGGTCAAATTCCTGCGCGGCGAACTGAAAGAGGAAACCCTTGCTTCGTCTCAGACTCAGGCGGTGGCCGCTCAGCCTGCGGCTCCCCAGGCGGCTACCATGCCCACCGAGTTCAGCGTGGATGTGGACGGCGAGGTGTTCAGCGTCAAAGTGTCGCCTGTAAGCGGCAAAGTAGTGGGAGCCTCTAGACCCAAGAAAGCCAGGGCTGATCAGAAGGGTGCCGTGGTGGCTCCCATGAATGGCATGATCCTTTCAATCCGAGCCAAGGTAGGGACCAAAGTTGCCCAGGGCGAAGTGGTAGCTACCATCGAAGCCATGAAAATGGCCAGCGAGATATGCTCCCCGCATGCCGGCACGGTTACTGAAGTTTATGCTTACGAGGGCGAACTGGTGAATGCCAAGGATGTAATTATGGTCGTGGAA
Organism: Dehalococcoidales bacterium; assembly: GCA_049520695.1. GTDB lineage: Bacteria > Chloroflexota > Dehalococcoidia > Dehalococcoidales > UBA1222 > SURF-27. The sequence continues at coordinate 3,579 of JBEKPN010000054.1, forward strand.
GCAAGTGATAAATAAGATACTTGTAGCTAACCGGGGCGAAATCGCCATACGCATCATGCGCGCTTGCCGCGAGCTGGATATTAAATCCGTGGCGGTCTATTCTGAGGCGGATAAAAACGCCCTTTTCGCCAAATATGCCGACGAAGCCTACCACATCGGCCCGGCGCAGGCCTCGGAAAGCTACCTGAACATCAACAAGATTATTGAAACGGCATTGCTTTCAGGCGCACAGGCCATTCACCCCGGATACGGTTTTCTCTCTGAAAATCCCAGCTTTGGCTATGCCTGCGAACAGGCGGGCATCAAGTTCATAGGGCCGTCGAGCAAGGTACTGGTGCTCATGGGCAACAAGATTGCCGCCAGGGTGGAGATGAAGAAAGCTGGCGTCCCGGTCGTGCCCGGTTGCGAGGAACTGGTCACCAACCTGCCGCAGGCCAAGGCTATCGCCGGCCAGGTGGGCTATCCGGTTATTGTCAAGCCCTGCGGCGGAGGCGGAGGTATCGGCATGAAGGTTGCCTCCTGCGAGGCCGACCTGGAAGAGGCCATCGCTGGTTCACAGCAGATGGCGGGCAAGGCCTTCGGCGTGCCCGATGTCTATATCGAAAAGTTCATTCACCAGCCGCGCCATATCGAGTTTCAGATTATGGGCGACAGCCAGGGCAATGTGGTCTATCTCGGTGAGCGCGAATGCTCCATCCAGCGCCGTTATCAGAAGCTCATCGAGGAAAGCCCGTCTCCCGCCATCACACCTGAACTGCGGCGCAAAATGGGCGAGATAGCCGTAACAGCCGGCAAGTGGGTGGGTTACGAAAGCGCCGGCACGGTGGAGTTTATTTTCTCAAACGGCGAATTTTACTTCATGGAGGCCAACACGCGCGTGCAGGTGGAGCATCCGGTGACGGAGATGGTCACCGGTATCGACATCGTCAAGGAGCAGATACGTATTGCCCAGGGGTACCCGCTATCCTTTAAACAGGAAGACATCAGGCTCAACGGCTGGGCTATAGAATGCCGCATCAATGCCGAAGATCCTCTGGCCGATTTCGCCCCCTCCACTGGCAAGCTGCGCGGTTATCGCTCACCAGGTGGAATAGGCGTGAGAGTGGACTCAGGGGTGCATACGCGCTATAGCATACCGTATATGTACGACCCCATGATCTCCAAGCTTATCGTCTGGGGCAGAGACCGCCAGGAAGCCATCGCACGTATGAAGCGCGCTCTCTTCGAATACATCATCGTGGGTGTTAAGACCAACATCCCCTTCCATAAAGCCGTCATGGCCAACCCGCGCTTCGTGTCGGGGGATTTCGGCACGCACTTCATTGACCGCGAGACGACTCTCATGGAGGATATGAAGCGCATCATGGAGCATGAAAAGCCCCTCGAAGAGAAGCTCTCCGAGATATTCGACGATACCAGGCGCATTGCCGCCATCGCCGCCGTGACAGCCATCACCCACAACAATCTGCCCGAGGTCACTTCGGAAGAGGCATAACCGAACTCTCCGCGTTCATCTGCAAGCCCCTGACCGGAGTCGGAGCAGTTTATGAGAGGCTGGTAAAATCCCCCTTTCATCCCTCCTTCGATAGGCTCAGGATAAGCTCTTTTCTAAGGGGGAGAGGACAGGCGCAATGACTGGGGAAGAGGCTGCCTTTTCGTGCCAGATTCTTCGTGGAGTTTACACTGAGTCCTTCGGCTGAAGGACGAATGTGCTCAGAATGAGAGATCACCATCCTGTTACGATTGCTTTCCTTCGTTTCACTCAGGACAGGCTCTGTACAATGTACTCCTCGCAATGACATATAGTATAATGCCATCATGACGCACACACTCTGGGAAGCCTTCGTACTGACTTTCGTGCCTCTTTTCGTCGTGTTGGACGCGCCTGGCAATCTGCCTATGGTGGTTTCGCTTACCGAGGGGATGACCAGTAAAGAGAAATTGCGTGTCATCAACGTCGCCAGCATCACCGCCGTCCTGGTGGGGCTGGCGTTTCTCTTTTTCGGCCTGTTTCTGCTCAAGGCAATGGGCATCTCCGTCGGCGCTTTCGCTGTGGCGGGCGGCATCATCCTGATGGTTCTCTCTGTAAAATACATGACCACCGGGCATATGGTTGATTCTTCGCGTGAAGAAATGATAGCTGTGGTGCCTATCGGCACGCCGCTGCTCACCGGGCCGGCCACCATCACCACGCTTATATTCCTCAACACACAGTTTCCCACTTACATGGTGCTGCTGTCGTTTGCCCTGAATATGCTGATAGCCTGGATTATCTTTGTGGCAGGGGACAAGATAATCGGATTCCTGGGGCAGGGTGGCATCAAGGCGGTCTCCAAGGTGTTCAGCCTGCTGCTGGCGGCCATCGCTGTTGACCTGGTAATCAAAGGCTTGAACCTGCTAAGTATTTTGCACACAGGCTAAGCGCAGCCGAAGGGCGAGTCGTGGAAAACTCACACCATCAACTTGAATCTTCCAGCGTAGGCATCATCGCGTTCAACAGGATGGAGCACGCTTTAAAGGCTGAAAAATTCCTCAAAGGTGCCGGGTTCAGCGCGCGTGTGGTTGTTCCGCCTCAGCTACTTGATACCGGCTGCAACCTGGGGGTATTGTTTGATTTCTCCAAACTACAAGAAGTCGAGCGTCTGTTGAAGGAAAAACGAGCGGAATACACACATATCGGGATGCTGAAAGAGTGCCAGTAGTTTGTAGTAAAACAGTTAATGTTTAACACTATCCCTTGATTCATAAAATTGCTATGCCCCGGTACAATCGGGACTCACAATGACAAGATTAAAATCTCTCCTAGCCTCCATTTAACAAAGGGAGGGACAATCCCTCCACCCTGAGATGCTTCGCTGCGCTCAGCATGACAACCGAAGCGACAACTCTTACCCCTTAATCACCCCAATCGGCCTGGTGCTGGCGACGATGCGCGAGATGCCGGCGTTGTGCGCCACGCCCACCAC
>JBEKPN010000055.1:0-12112 GCA_049520695.1 Dehalococcoidales bacterium
TGGCGATCAGCTTGCCTTCAGACACGAGGTTTTGCAGTCTGGTTTGCAGAGCATCTGTTCTCATTTCTGTTTGTGCCTGGGTAATGGCAGTTTGCAGAGCCGTCTCATCCAAACTCACACCAGTGTTCGTCTTGTAAATCGCCACAATATTATCAAGCAAGGTCTGCTCCGCATTTGTTGTCGCGGTTGCAGTCGTAGTCGCTGCCGTTGTGCTGCCGTTATCCGCCAACACAGCAATTCCACCTATCGAAGCCGCTAAGACAATGGCGAGTACAATGCCTCCGATGGCCAACCATTTCTTATTGAATTTCATTTCTGTCACCTCCTCTCAATCAAATTCATCCGTTTAATAATTCAAGAATAAGCCATCGATGGTTAAGTCCTGGTAAAAAGGTGGTTCAGCCCAGGTAAAGAAAAGACATTCGTAATAATCGGAGAGTACGATCTTGCAGGTACAAATTTTGGAACCTCCACCGAATAAGTAACTGGGAATGGGTATCCAGCTACCAGATGTTCCTACAAATGTGCAGGTTGGGAAGTGTATTTGCCTACACATACGCATAGTGCAAGTGTTGCTACAAAAACGTGCGTGTTTGCGCACTTGTGTTTGGGGAATTATATTAGCTTAGCGCTTCTTGGGTTGTAGCTCTTTAAATTCCTCAATCTTCACCTTCCACTAATTCAAAGGCTGAAGAATGGGCAAGCAGGGGCCTCTTAACAAAGACCTTTTATTCCAAACTGGTTGTGGTGGGTGAAATCCTCCACATCACGGCGTACTCTTAGTCTCTTGCCAGACTCTGACACCGGATATCCGATGCGGCATCCAAAAGCAATCTTAATGTATTCAGGTATTTTTAGAATTTTCTTCGTCTCTCCCTCGACAGGCTGCTCTCCGAAGTCGCTTATTATATGAAAGCCCATACCCAAAGACTGAGCCATTAGCCACATATTCTCCATTACACAGCCGAGGCTAATGATACCAAGGAAATCGCCTTCGGAAGCAGGAGCCCTCTTCCTGGAATCATACATTACAATTAGAAGTGTCGAGCCACCATTTATGGTTTGGTTGAGAGGAGAGGGAGTGCTATTACAAGCTACTTCTTCCAGTTTCGCAGGATCTCTCCAATCGGGCGGGAATATCGTGCCAAGAAGTCCAACTTTTTTCTGGAGCAACTCCTGTTTTGAGAATGAAAGCTGTTGATAGTTCTCTCGAAGGAATTCAACGGTAATCGGTGATTTGATGTTTCCAATCTTCTTGAGTACATTTTTATTGTCAATTACTATTATTTCAAAGTTCTGCATATTGTGGGGGGTGGGTGACCATCGGGCAGCATCTAATATCTTCATAAGATCCTGCTTTACTATTGGCCGTTCAGGGTCGAAAGGAGCCCTTGTAGATTGCCTATCTTGGATAAGATTCAAAAATTCTTGCATGCTGTTCTCCTATTTAAGAAAATCATAACATCGCTATTGTGTCTTCGCAAAACTTATCATTCTGGTCGTTCCATTTGTTTCACAAGTCACAGTCCCATTCACATCCGTTCCGTAGGCCGGAGTGCTACCCTCAGCAGGAAAATCTGAATTTCACTAAAATCCCTCTTGCGGGCGTCAAGAGTTGCGAAGTATGCCATCCCAACAAGCAACAGTAATATGAGAATGAAGACAAACATCTTTAGGACAGCCATAGACTAACCCCTCCGCCCCTCCCCTACTGCAGGCTTTTCCGCAGGGTAGTATACTACCAGCACCAAGGCTGAATGTTCCTTCCATAGCTCCTAGGTTTGTTATTCAATCCCACCGAAAGAACCGTATCGTCAAGCCAAGGCTGACAATTGCCCATGCCGCTAATACGGCAATATCCGTGGTCATGGAGTACAGTGGAGTTCCGGCTACCATGATTTGCCTTAAAGCATCGTTGAGATAGGTCAACGGCAGAATCTTCACCAGTGGTTCGATGAAGGAGGGCATGCTGGTGATAGGGAAAAAAGTGCCAGAGAGAATCATCATAGGCAGATCGACAATCTGGACGACTGGCATGGCCGATTCCTGTGTTTTGACAAACGCCGCAATCACATAACCTAGATTGACAAAGACGAGCGATCCTAGGAGGATTATTCCACACAGACTAAACCAGTTGCCGACCATCCGCACATCGAAGACAAGACGGCCTACCAGGATGATCAACGCGGCGGAGAGCAAAACGACTATCATACGGAATACCACATCCCCCAATACCAGCATTGACCGGCGAAGGGGCGTGGAACCCAGTCGTTTGATGATATAGGCCTGACGCTGCTGAATGATGGGCAGGCCTCCCTGGACACCGATGAACATCAACGTCATGCCCAGTATGCCTGGCAAAAGGAAGTCGATGTATCTTAATTCATGCGACTGAACGCTTGCCTCTTGTATACCAATGAGCGGTGTATATCCCCCCAGCTTTTGGTCTATGGCGTTGATCATCCGGTATATCGCGGGAATCAGCGTCTGCTGAAACACTGTTCGACTGGCGTCATAATAAACCCGAACGTTATCGCTTTGACCAGGTGCCAAAGTGTCCATCCCAGCGGGGATGACTATTACAGCATCAAGGTCGCCGTTTTTGAGCGAGGCTAATAGATCGTCGACGTTCCCATCCTGAGTCTTGAATTCCTTCTGGTTGTTTTGGATGACCACACTCTCCAGCCCTTGAGTTATGTATGAAGTAATTCGAGGCGAACCTTGGTCGGAAAGCCCCACCTTGAAAGTCTGGGTACCCATGTTCTGAAAGGCCCATCCGAAAAGCAAAATGAAGATGATAGGGAAGAGGAAGCTGAAGAAAAGGGCTCCCCGGTTTCTGACAAACTGCTTATAACGGGCCACAAATACGGCGCCAAAAGCTCTCAATCCCTTATCCTCTTCCCCGTCAATTTCAGAAAGACATCCTCTAGTGTAGCTTGCCGAACTGATAGCTCTGACAGTTCGGTTGATAGCTGTGAGGCTAAACCCAGTAGCCCGGATATGGCAGACGGGATGTTGTTGGTGTAGACAACGATATCGTCTCCCTCCTTGATTACTTTGGATACATCGGGGAGGCTGGCCAAAACTTGATCGCCAGGATATTCCTTTATCTTAAACTGAATGGCGCTCTCTTTGCTGTTGGAATCAATCAGCCGCTGGGGGCTGTCCAGGGCGATTATACGCCCATAATCCATAATGGCAATCCGGTCACAAAGTCGCTGGGCTTCCTCCATGTAGTGCGTTGTCAGTACAACTGTCTTCCCGTTATGACGAAAAGTCTCGATCACTTCCCACATGGCCCGGCGTGCTTGGGGATCCAATCCTGTGGTGGGTTCGTCAAGGAATATTATTTCCGGGTCATTGACGAAGGCTAAGGCTACTGAAAGACGCTGCTGCTGGCCTCCTGAAAGGTTCCGGAAGAGAACGTCTTGGCTTTCCTGTAGTGAGGCCAGATCAATGATCTGCGATGTCGTGACCGACTTCTTGTATAGAGAGCGAAAAAAGTTAATGATTTCTCGTGTTTTGAGATCAGGAAAGAGGGCCGGATTTTGTGATTGTACCCCGATGTGTTCCTTCACCGCTCTGGTGTCTTTGGAGACATCTATACCAAGCACGGTAGCCAAACCACTGTCAGCACTGCGCAGCCCTTCGATTATCTCCACCGTAGTGGTTTTTCCGGCACCATTCGGCCCGAGCATGCCGAATACCTCTCCCTTGGTTACGCTGAAGCTGATTGCATTAACAGCCTTGACATCTCCATAGGCCTTAACGAGATGGCTGACTTCGACTACTGTTTCAGGCATAGCATTTATTACTTGAGTTGTTAATCAGCGAAATGGGATCATTTGAATCGAGCACTTGATGATGATAGTGCCAAGGAAACCAGCGCCAATAATTATGCCGACTTTTTTCAGAGACTTCTTGCTCGACATCACCTTGATATCATCCTGCTTATCATTTCCTATATATGTTACCTTGAGTCAAATGTTTTATAAATGGACTCCATGCCATTATAATACAGACCAAAGTAATAGTAGCAATATTTCGACTCCGGGCGCATCGATAGTCAAGTCCCTTTTTGTTTCTCAGGAGGTCATCTATCACCATGGAACTTCTCTAAAAGACGTCGTTCTATCTTATCATACATGCTAAGAGGCACTTCCTCGAGGACTTCTTCACGATAATCGAGCCAGAACTTGTCTAACAGCCGAGTTACAAAGGCTTTCATCATCAAATGGTACTCTCAGGTAGGAATTGCTCTGTGGTTCAGGAGTACCGCTTCTTGGGTTACCAAGGTCAAACAGAGAACTCTCAAGAAAATGCTCGGGATCGCCGGCGATTATTCCAGGGTTGCGTTGCCAAGGCTTTGCCAAACCGGGCGAATCAGACCCCTTTAGCCGGTTAACAGGCACGAAAATAGGGGAGAAAAGACAGGTGACCACCTGAGTCATGGTCATGCAGTTTAGCGTTTTCCGTGGACTAAAAATATAGTCCACGATACTTCTAAAAGAGTCCGCTCCCCAACGTAATTCTATTTTTCATACTGAAGTGTTCTCCGCCCTTTGTCTCTCAGGCCAGAAGGCTATCAGTCCACCCAGCATCATGAGCCAGCCTCCGATCCATATCCACATGGTAAGCGGATAAATGCTGACCTTGAATTCGGTAAGCTCGGATTGGTCCCATCCGACTATGGTGACGTAAAGGTCTTCAACGGGACTCGAACGGACAGCCGCGGTATTCACTTCGCCGTTGTAGCTCTGGTCAAAATACTTTACCGGCGTTAGCTCCCCGATGAGCTTACTATTTTTATAAACTGATATATCAGCTGAAAATATCAGCTCCCCGCTGCCCGAGTTTAAATTTAATTTCTCGAAGACCAGCGAATAATTACCGATGGCCATCGATTCGCCCGGCGTGAGAGCGGCTGTCTTGCTAACCGAGTAAGCCGACGAACCGATTATACCTATTGAGATAAGTATGAGCGCAATGTGAACGATGTAGCCGCCGTGGCGGGGTTTATCACTCCAGACTAAACCGAAAAAAGCTTTCAGATAGTTCTCGCCGCGGTTGCGGTGCCGCGCGCGGGTGGATTTGACCCACTCGGCCGCTACGGTGAATGGCACAAAACAGCACACGGCCAGACCGACTATCGGGTACCATTCCCTCCGCCCAAACAAGAAAAGCGTCAATCCCAATAACAGGGATGCCACCAGGGGCCACCGCAGGCTGCGCCACAAGCTGCGGACGGGTACCTGCCGCCAGCCGGTGGTAACACATATTCCCGCCAGAAGTATGACCGCCAGAAAGATGGGGATATTAACCTGGTTTAAGAAAGGCACAGCCCGACTTGCATACAGCCCCAGCGCCGCATTACGGTTCAGCAACGTCAAGATTGTCCCCAGCAAAATAGACAGGGCTGAAGCTATCAGTAACAGGTTGGTGAGCAGAAAAGTACCTTCCTTGGAGACTACCGATTCTATCTGCTGCTTGCCTTCCAACCCGCGCCGGCGCAGAAAAACAAGTATTGAGGGAACGAGCATTGCCACCATCAGGAAGCCCAAGATTGCGCGGCTGAAAGCAGATTCTGAAAGAGTGCTTGCCGACGAGACGATTACATCACTCCGGTTCAAAAAGAAACTGAAGACAACAAACCCGAACGTCACAATTATAAGCATCATGCTCCACACCTTGAGCACGCCACGTTTTCTCTGCATGGCAATAGAGTGAAGCCAGGCAGTTGCGGAAAGCCATGTTATCAGGGTGGCATTCTCTACCGGTTCCCAATGCCAATAGCTCCCCCCACCCAGCCCGGTGTAACTCCACCAGGCGCCGGTAATCATTCCGGCACTCAGCAGAAGCCAGGATACCAGCCCCCAGCGCCTGGCTGTTATGAGCCACTCATTGCCCAGCTTCCCCGTCAGCAGGGCGGCTACAGCCAGGGCAAAGGGAACGGTAAAGCCAGCCAACCCGGCCAATGTTGGAGGTATGTGCAGGAACGTACCGATCTCTTTAAAAAATGGGGTCAGCCCGATGCCATCGAGGGGTGTAGTTACCATCTTTGCGAACGGGTGGCTTACGAAGAACAGGAGGGACAGCAGGAGCGCCTCGCCAATCATGACAACCGCCGTGGCATATGGCATGAGCTCGCGGTCGCGCGCCCGGCCGGTTATCACCACCAGCGCTCCTATTGCGGCGACAAGCCAGGCCCAGAATATCAGCGACCCCTGGTTGCCGGCCCACAAAGCCACGAACGAGTAAAGTGGGGAAAGGTCCTTCGCGGTATATTCAGCTACATAAACAAACGAAAAATCATGGATTAGAAGGAGATGCACCATGTATGCGGTTGTAGCAGTCACCAGCCCCAGAACGGCAAAAACGCAAACCCGCGCTATGACAAGCACCGGCCTGCGCTTCGTTACACCGCCGAGAAAGAAAGCTACTACAGAGATACCACAGAAGATGACATACTGGTATGCGTAAGAATAAACACCGACTTGTTCAAAGGTATAACTTATGCTCTCCCCGGGCTTCAACGTGACCGTTTCGAGTGGCCATGGCAGTGAAGCACTCTGGCTTTGCAAAGTATAATCCCTTACGTCCATGTTCGTCCAGGTAACCGTTGTGCCAACAGTTATATTTCCGAGGCCCGGGAACAGTTTTCGGTCGAACAGATGAATCTGGAACGAGTTCAACGGCATCTGTGTCGCCATCGGCGTATACAATCCGGGTGGGATTGTTAAGTCCTGTATTATCCAATCAAGATGGAGTCTCAGGTACATCCTTGAGGAATAGCTTTCCGCCGGGAGCGCATTGTGACAGTACCAGTAGATATAGTACCAATCGGTATCCTCTGGGTTGGGTATTTGATGGCAATCCCAGCAGCCCCCCATATTATTAAAAGAGTCCGGCTGTGCTACCGGCGCGGCACTGGCAGAGGCGAAATTAACATGGTTATAAGCGATGAATGTCAGCACAGCAGCGAGCACCAATGTTGTAACCGATAACCATAACCCCGTCCTGTTTTTCCTGTTCACAAACCCCTCCGTTAGTAAGCCACCCTGTCACTTCGCTACAAAGTAAAATAATCCACTGCAAGACACCCAGATGAAAGCTTCATTTCGGGCTCTAGCCGGCTGCCTGAAAATAATACAATGAATAAATCTACACTAGTAAAAGGAAATTTGTCAACTCCAAATATGTTGCCAATCAGCGAAATGAGACACCAACGCACAGGGGAGCAATGTTTCATTGTATCACCCAAGTCAAAGGGGTGCTCAGTCTGAGGTTTCTGCTAGAAGCGACCTACTGTCTGTCTGATAAAACACCGGGGCATTCCTCATCACCAGCCTCTAAAGATTTTAAGAACTCTTGCCACTTCTACTCGCCTCTGATGCAATAATTTAGCCCTCTCGCTCGAGTCGGAGGAGACAATGCGCGGGCTCGTGGCGCTTATGGCTCTGATAAAAGAGAGAAAACGCGGAAATAGCTCGCAGTATAATCACACTATCCCGGGAATTTGCGGCAGGAGTTCCCTCTTTCTAACAATGTGTTAAAATCACATCATCTAAAGTAGAGGAGGGACACATGCCATCACTTGATATCGTGAGCACCGTTGATATTCAGGCGCTTGATAATGCCCTCAATAACGTGAAGAGAGAAATAGCCACACGCTATGATTTCAGGAACATCGTATCGGACATCTCATTAAACCGCAAGGACAAACTTATTCATATATCCAGCGGAGATGAGATGAAGGTCAAGGCTATCACTGAGAGCCTTATCGGACAGTGCACCAAGCTCAAGCTGGACCCGAAGATTCTCGATCCTCAAAAGATCGAGCCCGCCGCTCAGGGGGCGTCCAAGCGAGATATCCGCATCAAGGAGGGTATCTCCAGGGAGACCGCCCAGAAGATGGTGAAGTTCATCAAGGCCAGCGGGTTAAAGGTGCAGGCCGCCATCCAAGACGACCAGATACGCGTCACGGGGAAACAGATAGACGACCTGCAGGAGACAATGCGGCTGTTAAGCTGCCAGGAATATGATGTCCCCCTTCAATTCGTGAACATGAAAAGGTAGCCGGTCGCCTTCAAGATTGTTAAGGTTTTTACAAGATGCATCAATATGCGAATGGGATGTTGTTTCTCAAAATCTTGCGTGGACAATATCCTCCAATACGAGTATATTTGAGTTATGTAATTGGAGACACCGTACGCGTATAAATCTAAAGGGAGGGATTTAATGGGCGTTGCTATTGATTATGAAAAAGTCATGACAGAGATAGTGTTTGTCAACCTTCCCGGTCCGGATGAGCCCTCACCCGGTATGACCGGAGGCGAGCTGCTTCACGGGTTCCTGGCAGACCTTTACCGGGCGCCGAACCCCGATGTCAAGCACTACGTAGATATGCTCTGCCTGAAGTGGAATATCCACTACCGCACTGTCTGACACTCCCGGTCACAGGTACATTTCTATTAATTGGGCCATCCTCTCACAGTGGTTGGTTCAGTTAGATTTTTTATGCTTCACGAGCGGCTGCAGCAAAATACCTCTGTCGTTGATGCCCGGATGCAGCCCAAACCAATGACATGCCATTAGAGAGTCTAAGTACTCCTGATTTAAACCAGGCAGCCAGCTTCATGCCTTTTGGCCGGATGCTGGCTGCTCGATTATCGGTTTACCAGTCAGAACATTGGAGTCTAATTACTTGGCCCACTTCTCCGCCAAATTGCCGATGATTGGTAATTTCCATTTCTGTCCCTGATAAGCCCTGACCATCAGGACAATCCAGAGAATAAAGGCCAGCGCCCCCAGCAAGGTGTTGACTATCCAGCCGAAAAACGGCACAAACCAGAACACGAAGTATACGACATTGAGCGCCGCAAAGGCTATGATCGATTGAAGAGCGTGAAAACGGACGGTCTTGTTGTTAGGTTCCAGCAAGATGAAAATGACTCCGGTGACCCATGCTCCGACGTAGCATAACAGACTGGCAATGTTTTCCTGGAGCCCGGTTGAAGTTTTTTCCATCTATTGATCTCCTTCCACAGACTTCAGTCTTAAGATATACCTGCTGAAAACGAGTGTCAATAGATTTTACGTTAAGACTGGGTTAATTTTCCACTTTGTCTACACGATATTGGATCTTGCCTGACGGAACGACAACCTCGACGGTATCGCCCTCTTTCTTCCCGATGATGGCCTTGCCTATCGGTGAAACGTGAGAGATTTTTCCCCTGGTTGGATCTGATTCTTTGGGACCGACGATAGTGTAAGTTTGCGCCTTACCCGTAGCCACCGCCACCAGCACCACTGTATTGCCCACCGTCACGCATGACCTAGATTTATCGGACTGGTCGATGATGGTGGCTGTATTTATGATGGCTTCGAGTTCCTTGATGCGCCCGTCTATATGCCCCAGTTGTTCTCGCGCAGCATGCAGCGGGGCGTTTTCTTTGAAGTCCTTGTCGGCGGCAGCGCGGCGGATATCATCGATGACTTGCGATCGCTGGCTCTTGAGCGAAACCAGCTCTTTCTGAATATCTTCGTATCCCTGCTGCGTCACCACTCCCAAATCGGATTGGGTCTGTGGCGTCCGGGCCGCTGGCAATGTTTTATCTTTTCTGGCCTTGAGATGCACCGACAGGTTGCTTTCCGTCCAGCCCTCTTTCCTGGCATGGGTCAGGAACTGGCGCAGTATCTCCAGCTTATGAGTGTGCTCCGTGTCGGAAGCCGAAAAGCGCTCCGAGTAGCCGGCGACGTCCAGGGGCGTCAAGCTCTCAACTAACTTCTCGCCGCGAAACCAACTCACGAAACGCTTTATCTCAGGTGCGGAAGACTTGGCTATATCGGGCGGCAGCCCGCTCAAAAACTTGCTGGCGGCGTCATTCAAAGTCATCCTGGGGGAACTTTCAGACATGAGACCTCACTTCCAGCGGACTATTGTCGGATGGGTTAGAGCACGGCCTTCTGCCAAACGGCCACATTGATTGTTTCACTACGCAAAGCATAGCACTTCCGTGCCAGTCGAAGCCAATCCCGGAAGATGCGGACAGCCGGTCGGCTAACCCTTGCTTATCCGCTAAACGCATCAGCCATTCTATGCGCCCCTCCCACAGCTTCCCGTATAGCCGATGAGCCCAGCGTCCCAGGCGCAGTTCCCGGCCCAGCAAGTGCTTCCACTCTTTTTGATACAAGGACAGATACGAGGATGAGAAGTCCCCTTTTTCCATAGCGGAGTGCAGTGTGTTGGCGGCCATGTCGGCGCATAACAGCCCGAAGAAAATGCCTCCGCCCGTCAGCGGCTTGACCTGCCCGGCGGCGTCACCTGCGAGAAGTACTCGATCAGCATAAGTATGTCGAGGAGTCGCCAGGGTAATACCCCTGTACGCTGGTTTTCCCCGGACGGAACTGATTCTCCCTTCAGTCTTGAGGAAGGTGAGAAAGCTTTCCAGTCGGCTGTCGGCCTCTTTTTTTGCCATCAGTCCCGCCAGTGCAGTGGAATCGCCGGAGGGCACCAACCAGCCAAAGAAACCCGGCGCCACGTCCTTGCCGGGGTATATTTCCACTTCCGAGAGGTTTTTGGTTTCCACTTCCACCTGCGCCCCCGCCACCCACTCCCGCGCCTTGCCGAATCCGGCCTTCTCAGGGAGCCTCGACCCAAACCCGCAGGCAAGTACCAAGGCACGTCCTTCAAACATAGAGACCTTGCCGTTACATTCAACCGTGGCTACTACTCCGTCAGGATTGACTTGGATGTGGGTCACATTGTGGGCCAGTTTATAGTCGGCGCCCTCGTCCTGTGCTTGGCGCGCCATGTAGGCATTATATGCGCCGTGGTCGATAACGGCGGCCTGTGTTTCGCTGCGTTCAAGCCTGAGTACTTTGCCAGATGGAGAGAATATGGAGGCACTGTTAAGCTCTTTCAAGACCAGCTCGGGAGGTATGCTGAAATGTTTGAGGCACTCCCGGCTGACGATGCCCGTGCAGCAGACGAGGCCTCCCACGGAGGGACTCCTTTCCAGGACGGCTACCTGGTGTCCGGCTTTGACCAGCCTGTATGCCGCGCGGCAGCCTATCAGCCCCCCACCCACCACCAGAAAATCGTAACGCTTCATTTTTTATAGAAATAGTCTAACTTCTGGAATTATAACATAGAGGCATATTTTGGGGTTCAATTTGTCGATGTTGTTACAGATTCTCGATATCATCTATAAATGCAGTAAGCTGCTTAGCCCCCCAAGTTGTTGGTCTTCATCGTGGTATTGGTTTCAAAGCTGAAATGTCGTTTTATACCGCAGTAAGAAAGGAACCTTTTTATTGCCTCCGACTGTCAGTATTTTTATCTTCGATTTATTGAAAATGTAATTTAGCCAGACGTCCCACAGCAGGCGGGCAAATCGCCCAGAATCACAATCCCCGAGGTAGAATACGTTTTCCGACCGGCTGTTAAATCGAGTCCGATGTATGCCTGCTGTCCGCTTTTTCCCATGAAGGCGTCGTTGGGATCTAGACTTATCAAAGTCCCCTTGCCGACCTGGAAATCTAAGCTACTCAAGTTCAGGTTATCCCACTGGCCAACGAGGTTCCCCGTAGCTGGCGGGTTGGAGCTCGTTTTCTCCCAGAGCTTGACGCTCAACGTCCCATTTTGATCGACAATATTCCCTTGTGTATCCTGCAGTATAACGTAAAGCGTCAACACGGCGTCTTCCGAACGCGTTGTAGCCTGGAACCTCAGTGTCAATTTTGACGCATTGCTTTTACATCCCGGCAAGGCCATAAAGACCAGAGCCGTACACATCAGCAATGCCAGCATGAAATATCGCACCGATTTAGACATGTTTTTTTCTCCGATATATTAACTTTTAGTGACGCCAGGATGTTTGATAGTGAATTGCCATATGTAATTCAGACCTGAGATTATAGTGAGCGCTACTGCCGCGTACATCACCCAGGGAGCCAGCGACAATAGCGAGTTGAGAATTATTCGTGAATTCACCCAAGCCACGATACCGTTCGTAGTTAAATCACTCCTTAGAGCCACCCACATGATCGCTCCGTACGAGACCATCGTCTTGGCCTTGCCCCACATATCCGGAGACGGCGGGCACCAGTG
>JBEKPN010000056.1:0-6465 GCA_049520695.1 Dehalococcoidales bacterium
CTCGCTTAGCCGAAAATATTTGCTTGCTAAATTGGCGCTTTCTTGATTTTCCTCGGTTCGATGGGTATCATATATCCAAAACATGATAGTTAGTGATTGCATTTGCTGTCGCTCTTAGCCAGCATGGAATTTACGGAAAGGAGGTATAATATGGCCGTTGACCTATCTAACGAGCGGAAACTTAGTCGGCTACGTATCTGGAACATCGTTGTCGGGTTGATTCTCGCAGTGCAAGCGATCCTGATCGCTATACTCACGAATAGCTTCTCTCTCCCAGTGACAGCCACGTTTATGAAAGGCCCACCTGGCACCACCCCCGAACTTCGCCACCTGTTTAATATCTCTACCGGCTGGGGCGTATTTGCGTTCCTCGCAATCTCGGCAATTGCATTATTGATAATCGCATCGCCGCCCGTTTTCCCATGTTACAAGCGTAATTTGCTGCAGAACCGCAACTACGGGCGCTGGTTCGAGTACTTCTTTAGCTCTTCGATAATGATTGTATTAATCTCTCAGATTACCGGCATCAGCGACATTGCCGCCTTGCTGGCTATTTTCGGTATCAATGCCTGCATGATATTGTTTGGAGCATTGCAAGAGAAGTATGAAAAACCGGGCAAACCGAGCTGGATTCCGTTCTGGTTTGGTAGCTTTGCGGGTATTATTCCGTGGATAGCAATTGCGGTCTATACATGGGCGCCAGGACTCGATGCATCTCCTCCCGGCTTCGTCTATGGTATTATCATCTCCCTATTCGTATTCTTCAATTGCTTCGCGGTCAATATGGTATTACAGTACAAGAAAGTGGGCCCCTGGCGGGACTATCTATTTGGCGAGAAGGTATACATCATCCTCAGTCTCACGGCGAAGGCATTACTTGCATGGCAGGTATTCTTCCCGGTGTTACTCTCGTCATAGAAACACTTACACAAGGAGCCAGTTATGGGCTTGAATGATATCATCAAACTTGTTGTCAGTATCCTTGCCTGCTTTGCCGCCGCAGGGATCGGAAGTCTTTTCACTTTCAAAGCAATCCCAAGCTGGTACGCCGGACTGAAAAAACCACCCTACACCCCACCCAACTTGGCATTTGGGCCTGTCTGGACCACCCTATATATTCTGATGGGAATCTCCGTGTTTCTTGTCTGGCAAAACGGATTATCCACTAATGGCGCATTGCTGGCTTTTACGCTATTCTGGATCCAGCTTGCGCTTAACGCTCTATGGTCAATTATCTTCTTCGGGATGAAGTCGAAGGGGGGAGGAGTCATAACAATTATTGTCCTGTGGCTCCTTATTCTGGCAACGATGATTGCGTCTTTCCGGGTTTCGGGGTGGGCAGGTACACTTCTCATCCCTTACATCGTGTGGGTCAGCATCGCCTCATACCTGAACATTGGTGTCTGGCTGCTGAATAGGTCTACAAACAAATGACAGCCGCTTAGCTGTGCTTCCAAATTTGGTTCTTTAATCTGTTCCAGACCAGGGCGGAGCTGGAGTTTGCCTAACTTGGTTCGAATTCCCCTAAGTGGGCCACTCGGAACAGTTCCCGAACTCCTATTCGAGAAGAAAGGCTTGATACCAGCCTTGCTGCAATTACTGATCACAACAGGTTAACGTTTTGGCTGAGTCTGGTTAAACTATATTCTCGCGCCCAACTGAGTACTTGCTGGTCGAACTCAATTTGTATCTGTAGCTTCGGATCACAAAGTTATAGAAGACGTCTCTGGCTATTAGCTTGTGTTTTCTGTATTTCATCCCAGAACTTACACGCAATTTTACTTCTGCTAGCGAAGATCAAATAATATAGCGGGATGTTCTTGGGACCCCGTACTAAGATATCTCCCGACGCTATCTGTTGATCGCTGCTTAAATCCTTAATCTGACCATACCCTATTTTCTTAAGTTGGCCCTTATATAGGTCCAGTAACTTAGCTCCTGCGCTACGCGTATCGGAAACGTCATTGAGAACGGACTTCCACTCATTAGTGCCAAAGAAATCGTCAAATTTTCGCTCATATCCCTGCATTGCATAAGAATAAGAGCGGTTAATTGCTTGTAACGGGAAGTTGATTATCAGATCCATGTGGAGATTAGTTGTGAGATCATTTATGGCTGAAAACCTTGTTTGCATGCTAGTAGGATCTATGAAGGTAAGGATCAGGTAAGATGCATCTATTCTCGTCCTAATCTCACCGATGCTATCGTTGCAGTCTCCGTTAATGAAGTTAACGTCGATCGACGATTTAGATTGCTTTACCCTTTTCTCCAAAGCTTCGACCGCGGCTTTGTTAATATCGACAAATATGTGACGACTAAAGGCAACAGGCTGCTCAACAGCAAGCAAGGGGGAGCCGCTGATTATCTGGCCAGAATCCCTGACTATACCGAGCCCTGGCCCCGCAAACAGTTCGACGTAAGCTCTTTTGAACCATTTGTCTTTCATTGAGGAGTTGAAAATGCTCATATACCTCTGAAGGTAATACAATTTATCCTTGGCCCAGAAGCCAATGCACCTAAGAGGAAGTCGATCATTGCCTAAGATATATGGGCATATTCCATCTTCTTCCTTAACTTCATCAGCTTTGCATTTTGCGCAGTTGTTCAATTGATGCCGGCCTCCTCCAAATCAGGGAGTACAGTTACAACCTTTGAACTCCCAGCCTAATATGTCCCAAACTTCTTGGGTTTCCTTACATAGAGAAGGTTGAAATCCTAGCCATAAGGCAATCTGCTTGTACGTGTTAACTCTATCCAAAACAGAGTACCTCATCCGGCCATCTTGACACTTAGCTAAACCTTTTCTCGGCGCATTCGGCAAAAAGTTGAAAAGACCCGGATACTGCCGAAGAGTCCCCAATGTTACCCTCTCGGGCTTAATAGCCGATATCTGCTTACAGACAGTTTCGTATGATGCTAACCCCGATTCAAGGATAATAGGATCAAGCCTAATACGTACCCGCCAGCCAAGCTCTACCATCTTCTTAGCTGTTTCTAACCGCTTGGTCGGATGAGGGGCACTTACTTCAAACTGAGTGGAGGCTGGGATAGAATTTACCGAAAAAGACAGTATTAAGTTTTTACTCGGCTTGCGCTTACGGAGGATTCCTGTGTTAGTACTCTTCGTGACCATAAGTAAACACCTGTCCTCTTGGTTCGTAAAATAGTCCAGCGCATCGGGGAGGAGAGGAGGTACAATCGCTAGGCTATCAGCAAGTTCACCTGTTGAGAATACACCACTAGGAATATTTTCTATTTCGGACTTGACGGAGTCCCAGCCGTTATGAAAGACCGTAGGTTCAGTTCGACCACGAAAGGTCAATTTCAGATAGCAGTAAGAGCAGTCATATGGGCAGCCATTTGACAGTATCAGCTCGTAGAAATGCGGGCAGACAACACCTGGCGGTGTCTTCTCAAAGAGTCTGGTAAACTTACTCTTTCTCTCTCGCCGAGTAATCAAACTACCTCACCTACCCAAGTTCTATATCAGTCTGGCTGTCTTATCCGCTTGCAAAGACTTTAGCCCCAGCTTCTGTCTCATCGCTTCTGTAATTCGCTGTTTTAGTTTCCGGTCCTGTGTCCGGGACGAGGCAAGCTCTTCGATATGTTTAGCCAGTTCCGATAAATAGTCTCTGTAAGCGGTTACCACAGCGTGTGTAAGGCTTGGTTCAACTGGAATAGCTATTGAGGTCGAAGCTCCGCCCTGGACAGCGAATTGGATAAACTCAGCCTCCTCCGGATTGTCGAAGTCCATCAACTTGCCACCAATCCTGAGCCGGTTAAATGTCACCCGCTCAAAGTCCTCTACACCCTCTGGAAGCTCCAGGGACCTGGCTTTAGTTCCCGCTGGCACAAAATCATCAGGAAATTTCTTGGTTAACTCAGGAGGTAGCTCTTTGAACAGTTCCTCAGCTATCGCTTCTGCGTTCGGACGAGGTCTCTTCTCTCCAGGATGTTGGGTAGACCGGGCACGCTCGAAACGGGACTCCACGCGTTTGCAGACAGCATCATACAGTTCGGATAAAACCTTCCCTCGCTCTTCGGGGTCTTCGAAGCCGATTGCTTCCAGGACTGCATCATCCAAAGCTCGGCGATCGGGCTGGTTGACCTCCTCTAGCACAGGCAGGATCGGTCTATCAGCTATTTTACGGATAGCATTTACTATCTTCGTTGCCACGTCTTTGGGTACGGCTTCTGGGTCGAGGAAGGGCAACTGAGCTACTTCGTATACTGTGATATCAATCGAATCTATCCCTCTACCAGCAAATTGTCTGCCCCAGAATTCTGCGCAAAGGAATGTAAAGCTAGAATTTAACAGCCCAAAAATGAGTTCCTCTTGCCCTACATCTTTAGGATTCACATTGTAGAATCTTTTGTCTGATAAAATATCCCCGGGGTTGTGAGGTACAGCATGAGTATCCGTAATGAGAGCAAACCAAAGGAACTTGCCCTTGTTACTCTGATCAAGGGCATACCAAGGATTGCGGCTAGCGCACGTTGGTTTCTTGGCCGGGACTCCGGCGCGGGGTCCGACGCCGAAGGACTGCGTCTCCCCAGCTCGGATATACTTTAAAACATTCTTGCCCACCAAAGCCTTCTTTTCGTCAGAAACGATAAGCACCCGTAATTTGGTGATGGACTCGTCAATAGTAAGTGACTTAATATCGCGGGTTGACTTCACCAGAGGCTTCAAATATTCGGCTTCAATGACGTAACGGCCGCCATCACCCGCCTCAACCAATCGTAGCTGCCTCTTTTTGCTTGGGGAGATGCCATATTGCCTGAGTTCCGTCTCGGACACACTGTCTGTTATATCAGTGACGAAGAAGAAGTCATTAGCACCTGTCTTAATGCCGAATTTGACTTCAGCAAAATCTTTTAGCTGTGCAAATTTGTCCTTGCCACGTACTAATATATGGAAGAAGATGTCCGGCGCCCTGAGGTATTTGCCCCATTTCGAGCCAGTGAAGTTACCTTCGTCATCTAGCCCCTCATTCCACAAGTCAGATTGTTTAACCGGGAAAATACGCCACAGGTCATCTTCCTACAAGGAATCGGCGTTTTCGATTTGCCTTACCATGTTCTCAAAAGCCATCATGCGCTCTTCCTCACCACCGTACTTTGGGAGGAATTCCGATAGGGGTGCTTTCATCTGGACAAACTTGACCATGTTGTTTGAGCGTTCGGCCTTTTTATTACACCGCTGAAGGATGGTTATTGAGGTATTGACATCAACTGCCGGAAACCAGTGTTCTACTTGAGGCTCAAGAATAGCGACGATCTTGAAATGATTAAGGAAAAACTCCTGCAAGTACTTCCCGTAATCGACATCAATCCAGGAGCTATGTGTCAACAGCCCCAGGTAACCGCCCTCTTTAACGAATGCGGCTCCGTGCAAAAAGAATAGCGCATAGATGCTGGAGCGTTTTGATATTTCTAGTTTCCAATCTCTCTGTATGGCACTGTGGGCCCGGTCTTTGAGTCCAGGGAAAAGGTCTTCCATTTCTTCCTGACGGGTGTAAGGTGGATTACCCACTACAGCATCAAACTGGGGTACAGATGTCTGCACTTTTTCAGTGGATAAGCCTGCTACCTTGTAGGAGCGTCTATAAAATTCATATTGGCTTTTTTGCGAGAACACCTTGAAGAAATCATCGTGAATGATTTTGGGGTAGTTCTCGGTAGACGCCAAGTCGCGGGCAGCCAGGTTAATGACCGACATGTGAGCCGGATAACGAGCAATATCTATGCCCCACAATTGCTCTAGCAGTTCTTCGTGGTTCTTTCCAGCATCCAACCTCCTGAGGCGACTGTAGGCTCTGACCAGAAAAGTGCCGGCACCACAACCCGGGTCCAGAACAGCGTCATCCACGCTTCGAATGCAAAAAGCGTTAATTAGGTCTACTACGTACGAAGGAGTGAAGTATTGCCCCAGTTTGTGCCTTTCGTCAGGCGCGATTAGTCGCTCGAAAATACGACCGATTACTTCATAATCAAAGCGCGTGAAGTCATACCGTTCTACATCCTCCACCATTTCCCGCCACAGCTCTACCGCTTCGTCAGACACAAACGGAACCGTATCTACCAATTCCTCTGTGAATACAGTTTCGTAGTCTATCTTCATCGCCTTAGCGAAGATTTCGCCAAGGCGCATCCGCAGTTGTTCACCCGTTTTGATTGTGGTTGGCACGCTCAATGCCGGTAAACCCTGGTAGACCTTGCGCATAGCTTGGATAAAGCCTTCATCTAATGGTTGCGGTGGTACAAGAACGACACCAGTAACGATGCGGGCAAATGCCTGCAAGAAATCCTCTATCCATTGCCTAAGCGATGCTTCCACGTCGGGAAGATCAAGGGCTTCGGAAGTATGAATAGCGGCGATGGACGGATACTGAATCAGTGAGCGCTCATAGGGTGCTCGGCCAGGGATGTAAGTTTTCCAGAGGACGGCACTATTAACATTCC
>JBEKPN010000057.1:0-6424 GCA_049520695.1 Dehalococcoidales bacterium
ACCGATGTCGAAGAGGGAATAGCCGCTTTTCTGCCTGAGAACGTACATGGCCACGTGACGCGCCTGCGCCACCTCTTTGTCCCGCTTGCGTCCCAGCAGGTCGTCGACGGTGAGCGCGAACGTCTGTGCCACCGTGCCAATGACGGATTCCAGGTTGCCGCGCGCTTCAGGGAGTTCCTTTATGCCGGCCACGTACTTGAGGGCTTTCGCCGCCAGCTCAGGCGTTATCTGCGTCTTCAGCAGGCGGGCATAGGCGATAATGCGGTTGAGGCTGCCTTCCAGCTCGCGGATATTCTGTTTCAGCTCGTGGGCTACCATGTCTAGCACGTCGGGGGCAACGCTGGCCTGCGCCTGCTCCGCCTTGGACTGCAGGATGGCCAGGCGCGTTTCGAAATCAGGCGGCTGGATGTCAACCGCCAATCCCCACTCGAAACGGCTGCGCAGCTTTTCCCGGAGCATCGGCATGGACTTGGGCGGACAGTCGCTGCTGATAACTATCTGGCGCCCTGCATTGTGCAGGTCGTTGAAGGTATGGAAAAAGCTCTCTTCGGTGGCTTCCTTGCCACTGATGAAGTGAATATCGTCCACCATGAGCATGTCTGCCGAGCGGTACTTGGCGCGGAACTCGTCGGTACGTCTCTCGCGCAGAGCGGCCACAAAATCATTGGTAAACTGCTCGCCGGAGACATAGACCGGTTTGAGGTTATTATCCAGCGCTTTCTGTCCGATGGCCTGCAAAAGGTGCGTCTTGCCCAGGCCGGGCGCGGCATAGATGAAGAGGGGGTTGTAGCTCTGCTCGGAGGGGTGCTCGGCGGCGCTGACAGCCGCAGCGTGGGCCATGCGGTTGCCCGCGCCTACCACGAAATTGTCGAAGGTGTACTTCGGGTTGAAGCCGTAGATGGCAGAGACATTGCGGCGGGTTTCACTGGCGCGCGGTGAACCCGCCTCCTGCGCCCAGCTTATCTGGAAACGCGCGCTGACGCCGCGGTGAATGAGACCAATGAGGGTTTTTTCTATGAGGGAGCGCTGGTTTTTTTCAAGGTACTCGGCCACGAAAGCGTTGGGAACACCCACGAGGAACTGGTCGCCGTCGAAAGCCAGTCCCTGAGTTCCCTTGAACCACGTCTGGTAGTTCGGTTTATTTATCTGCAACTGGAGTTCGCCGAGAGCGGCTTCCCAGATTTCACTGGCCGAATTCATAAGATCAGGATACTCCTATTGCAGTGCAATACTATGCCCAGGGATGTCTTGTTTTTTGGTATGTTTTGAGCTTGTTGCCCCGGCCAGGGTATGCATTCTGGTCCAGGGGAAAATGAAAACCTCGATAATGGTATCAGCCATTCTTTTGATGTAGCAAGGGTTCTGGCAATGGTCTGGCGGCACTTTGCAGGCCTTGTCTTCCCATCAAGGTCTCTCGGACTAATCTTTTTGACCCTTTTCTACCCTCTTTCGGCCTGATAGCCTTGAATCAGTAATTAGTATCAGGTAATTTTACATGGCATCGGGTTATGTTTACTGAACCTTGTGAGGCCTCTTTTTTCGTGTTAGAATGGCCGGGCGGAGGGAAGTTATGCGCCTGATCTTCATGGGAACCCCGGAATTCGCCGTCGCCCCGCTACGAAACCTGGTACTAAATAGTTACGAGGTGGCGGCGGTATATACCAAAAAGGACAAGCTGTCCGGGCGCGGGCAGGAGATGTCCTTTTCCGCGGTGAAACGAGAGGCACTGGCACTCAGCCTCAAAGTAGTTCAGCCCGGAAGCCTCAGGAAACCGGAGGCTTTGGTCGAACTGGCCTCCTTCGCGCCGGACATTATCGTGGTGGCCGCCTTCGGCCAGATCCTCCCGCCGGAGGTGCTGAGCCTACCGCGTTTCGGCTGTATCAACATTCATCCCTCCCTGCTGCCGCGCCACCGGGGGGCCGCTCCCGTCGTCTCCACCATCCTGACAGGCGACGCGTGGGGCGGGGTGAGCATCATGCGCATGGACGAAGGGCTGGATACCGGTCCCATTCTCACCCGCTCGCAGGTGCTGGTGCGAAGCGACGATACGACCGCTTCGCTCTCGGAACGCTTATCCCTGATGTCTGCGTATATGCTGGCAGACATCTTGCCACAATGGATGCGCGGCGAGATAAAGCCCCAACCTCAAGACGACACGATGGCAACCTATTTCAGGCCCATCGCCAAGGAGGCAGGGGAGATAAACTGGCACCTGCCCGCCGTGGATATCTGGCGGCAGGTGCGCGCCTACCAGCCCTGGCCGGGAAGTTTTACACGTTTTAACGGGAGAGTCCTAAAAATTCTGGAGGCTTGGCCAGTCGAGTGCGACGCTCCGAATAATGTCGGGACAGTCGTGGCACTGGGAAAGGGCTGCGGGGTAGTCACAGGAATCGGCATCCTCGAGCTGCGCCGCATCCAACTAGAGGGCAAACAGGCTATTCCCGCCGCCGATTTTATCCGGGGGCAGCGCGGCTTCATCGGGTCGGTGCTGCCAAATTGATCTTTTTCGAGTGCTTATCGAGCATCTGCTGGGATAATCAGTTAAATATCTGAAACAGAGGAAAAGGCTGGGACTCTCACCCTCACCTCCGCCTCTCCCATCGAGGATATCCTATTGCCTGCTATTTTCATCATCCTACAATTTTGTATTCGCCAAGATAGGTTTCTGGCGCGAGTCCATTTGGATCGCATATCTGGGGGTGCAATGTGTCATTACACCCAAGCAACCAAATCAGATAAAATTTAAACGCCTCATCTAGCGAAACGTAGCCGTCTTGGTTGCCTAATCTGGTGCCTACAAAGGGTTTGCTGGCTGCAAAATAATTAAAGCCGATATAGCACTTTGGACTACTATTTGGAACCTCCAAGCTGTCGGGAACTGTTACATCTCCGTCAGCAACAGCAGCGTAACTTGGATATTCACCAAGAATCTCTGCAAGATAGTTTATAAAGTCACCCGCACTTTCTTGGTCGCCATTTGAAGATGTCATAACAATCCTAGGGCATGGTCCATCTTCCATGTATTGTATGGCACTACCGGAGTAGCATGAGTCAATATTTACTAT
This sequence comes from Dehalococcoidales bacterium, assembly GCA_049520695.1. Lineage (GTDB taxonomy): Bacteria > Chloroflexota > Dehalococcoidia > Dehalococcoidales > UBA1222 > SURF-27. Next base: position 3,066 of record JBEKPN010000057.1, read on the forward strand.
AAGTTCTCCTGCTTTGATTTTGTCCAATTCCATGTCTATTTGAGCATATGGTGGAAGCGTAGTTGAAGGATACCCAGGGGGAAGTATTACACCACCGCCAACAGCTCCATGACCACTCAATGCTACATATACCAAGTCATTTTCATTGACCTCTCCTGCTACTTTGTCGATTGCATCCTGGAAATTGGTGAAAGTTGCTTTGTCATAAAGCAGTTCTGTTATGTTATCCTTCTTCCAACCTTCTTTTTCGATAAGGAAATCACGCATTTCATCTACCTCAAGTGGCAAAGCCCCATTGCTGGGATCAAATGACTGGACCAAAATAGCATATTCGTTATTAGGAGCATACATATTATTCGGAATGGTGGTAGGTGGTGTAGTAGTCGTAGTAATCACAGTGGTCGGTGGCTGGGTATAAGAAGTAATTGACGGCTTGGTTGTAGTTGGATTGTATTGTTTGCAGCCAGAAGCAACTCCAGTCAACGCGACGGCTCCTGCCAAACCCAAGGATACGGCAGCCTTCTTCCAGGAAGTCGGCATCCAATCCTTCAACGAGTAAAGGTGATCCTTCAATCCATCAAATTCCTTGTATCCAGCTTCTTGGCTCATATTAATTTGACTTGGCCTTGGGGAGAGGGAAATATCAAATCTTCCTCAGGCGGGCTGGCTCAACTTCTCGACGAGCTTATCCAGCGGCACCGGCTCTTGCTGGGCCGTGCGCATATCCCGCAGTGTGACGAAGCCCTGCGCCAGTTCTTCCTCGCCGATGATGGCGGCGAAGTGGCAGCCGGCGCTGTCCGCCTGCCTTAGCTGCGCTTTCATGCTGCGCGGGGTATATGCCGTGACGGCGCTGATATCCGCATCCCGCAGGTTTCCGGCGAGTTTCACCGCCACGTCCCTAGCTTCCCCTCCCATCCACACTACGAAGACTGAGGGGTTGGCAAGTCCGGGGACGGCCACGTTCTGCTTCTTGAGGTTGAGGATGATGCGCTCGATGCCGGTAGCGAAACCCACGCCGGGCGTGGGCTTGCCACCCAACTCTTCGATGAGGCCGTCGTATCTGCCCCCGCCGGCGATAGTGCTCTGGCCACGCTCTTCCTCCGGCTGTATCTCGAAGACCGTCCTGGTGTAGTAGTCCAGACCGCGCACCATGCTGGAATTAATCTCGAACGGCAGCTTGAGTGTCGAAAGGTTGTGCTTTAGCTGTTCAAAGTGCGCAGCACACTCCGGGCACAGGTTATCGATGCTGCGCGGGGCATCGGGCGCCAGCGGCTGGCAGGTGGGTTTCTTGCAGTCCAGCAACCTGAGAGTATTTTTTTCGAGCCTGACCTTGCAGTCGCCGCAGAGAGCATCAAGATGAGCGGCGTAATACTCTTTGAGCCGGGCGAGATAAGCCGGACGGCATTTGGGACAACCGATGCTATTAATCTGTAAAGTGAGATTTTTGAGGCCAAGCGTGGTAAAAAAGCGCCAGGCCATGTCTATAAGCTCAGCGTCGAGTGAGGCATCGCCATCGCCGATGGCCTCAAAGCCGAACTGGTGGTGCTGGCGGAAGCGCCCCGCCTGGGGCCGCTCATACCTGAATATAGGAGCCCGGTAAAAGAGCTTGACCGGCTGGGGCAGGCTCGCCATGCCGTGCTCGATATAGGCACGGCAGATGGGCGCGGTCCCCTCCGGACGCAGCGTCATCTGGCCGCCGCCCAGGTCGGTGAAGGTGTACATCTCCTTCTCGACGATGTCGGTGCCGGTTCCCACCGTGCGCACGAAAAGCCCGGCTTCCTCGAAAATAGGGGTGTCGATGCGCTCGTAGCCGTAGAGCATAGCAATGGCTTCCGCCGCCCGCTGTATATAGCGCCAGTAGGGTTGTTCGGCTGGTAGTATGTCCTGTGTCCCGCGCGGTGCCTGAAACACTATTTTTACTCCTGTCCGGTTAAGGCTAGGATAGCGCAAAGGCGAGGGAGTTGTAAAGGTTAGCGGATATGAGAGCCACATGGACAAGAAACAATCGTCAGTCCTCACACAAATGCTATCTTGGGTGTTTGACTGGCCCCATTCCTTTACTTATAATTCCCTCGGACTCAAGATGTGCTCGCTGGCAGACCACTGCACTCTGCCTCAATTTCCTCTCTCACTCCATCAAGCCGAGCACGGAAAGGTGCTTTATGCCTGCAGTAGAAGTCATTGACGTGGTCAAAACCTACGGCGACAGGAATGTCGTGGACAAAGTCTCCTTCAGTGTCGAGCAGGGACAGATACTGGGCCTCATCGGCCCCAACGGCGCCGGCAAGACCACCACCATTCGTATGATGATGGACATCATCAAGCCGGACTCGGGGGAGATTACCATCCTCGGCGAGAAGTTGAGCGAGACCATCAAGAGTAAGCTGGGCTACCTGCCCGAGGAAAGGGGACTGTACCGCAAGCAGACGGTCATTGACTCTATCATATACCTGGCCTCGCTCAAGGGCATGAACCGGACCACCGCCGAAAAACGGGCCGACGAGCTGTTGGCTCAGACCGGCATGACGGCCCAGAAGCGCAAGAAAATAGACGAGCTGAGCAAGGGCATGGGCCAGATAATACAGTTTATAGTCACCATCGTTCATGGCCCCGAGTTGATTATCATGGACGAGCCGTTTTCCAGCCTCGACCCGGTCAACACCGAACTGCTTAAAAACATGCTGCTCGACCTAAGGGGCAAGGGCAAGGCTATCATCCTGAGCACCCACCAGATGAACCAGGTGGAAGAGCTATGCGACCGCATCCTCATGATAAACAGCGGGCGCGCCGTGCTCTACGGCGGCCTGGGTGAAATCAAGGCGCGTTTCAGTAGCAATGCCCTGATTGTTGATTTCGAGGGACAGCTGGGAAAGATAGCCGGAGTGACCGAGACCGCCTCTCGCCCGGGCCACGTCGAACTGGCTCTTGAAGGGAATACTACTTCCGGGCAGGTGTTGAAACAACTGGACAGCTCCGGGGTCAAGATAAATCGCTTCGAGGTAGCCACGCCTTCGCTGAATGAAATCTTCCTCAAGGTGGCGGGAGGAAAGCAATGAACAGGACATTCCTTATATTCAAGCATGAATTCCTGCGCACAGTGAAGCGCGGAGGCTTCATCGTGCTAACCCTCTCACTCCCGATGCTGGCGCTGCTGGCCATCGGCCTTTTCCATATAATTCCGGGAGGCGCCAAACCGCCCGCTCAGGTAACCGACATCGGCTATGTGGACCAGGCCGGAGGCTTCAGCCAGTTCACCACCCAGGGCAGTATCAAGTTCGTCCTTTACGCCACAACCGAAGACGCCACGCAGGCTTTGATTACAAGGACCGTTTCTGAATACTTTGTCATCCCGCCGGATT
>JBEKPN010000058.1:0-6407 GCA_049520695.1 Dehalococcoidales bacterium
CTTTGAGCTTATCTCAAGCGTTGAGAGGCAGCGGCCCCGCAATCATCGCGGAGGTCAAGAAAGCGTCTCCGTCCAAGGGAGTCATATGCCGCGACTTCGATCCGGTTAGAATAGCTCGTATATATGCCGCTGGTGGGGTTTCGGCCATATCCGTGCTGACCGAGGAGAATTATTTCCTGGGCAGCCTGGCACACCTGAGAGCCATCAGGGCTGATTTAGGAAATACTCGCCCTCCTCTGCTGCGCAAAGATTTCATTGTCGACCCATATCAGGTATACGAGTCGCGGGCAAATGGTGCTGATGCACTGCTGCTTATCGCAGCTACCCTGACGCCGGGCAGGTTGAAAAAGCTGCTGGATTTGAGCCATGAACTGGGCATGGAGTGTCTGGTGGAGGTGCATAACGAAACCGAGCTTGCTACCGTGCTATCCACCGGGGCGCGGATTATCGGCATCAACAACCGCGACCTGAAAACTTTCAACGTTGATATAAGGACGACAGAGAGGCTGCGGCTGCTGGTTCCGCCGGACAGGCTGGTGGTCAGCGAAAGCGGTATCCGCGGGCGTGATGATATGGAAAAAATGAAAGAGTGGGGGGTTCACGCCGTCCTCATTGGTGAAGCGCTGGTGTCGGCGCCAGATATCGGCGAAAGGATGAGAGAACTCTTTGGTTAAGGTCAAAATCTGTGGATTGATGGAAACGGAGCATGCCCTGGCGGCAGCCGAGGCCGGGGCGGATTTTCTGGGACTGGTCTTCGCCCCCAGCCGGCGGATGGTAACGCAGGAGAAGGCGCTGGAGATAGTGGAAGTCGTTCATTGCCTGAACTATCGTCCCGCAATAGTAGGAGTCTTTACGAACGCGCCGGTGGCCGAGGTCAATCGCATAGCCGATATGTGCCGGCTCGATTGGGTGCAGCTCAGCGGTGACGAAAGCTGGAGATACTGTTCGGAGATAACCCATCCTATTATCAAGGTAATTCATGTTGCGTCTCATCCAAATATCCAGAGGCTCGCGGCTGAAATCGAGGATGGCTACCGGCTGAATCACAAAGAAAAACTCATCTATCTGCTGGATACGAAGTCCGATGATTGCTATGGCGGAACGGGCAAGGTCTTCGACTGGCGGTTGGCCCGCCCAATATCGACGAGGCACAACATTATGATAGCTGGTGGACTTGACGCGTTTAACGTCGGACGATTGCTCGAGGAAGCTGCTCCCTGGGGGGTGGACGTGTCCAGCGGGGTGGAAACCGATGGAAAGAAAGACGTTTTAAAAATAAGGACATTTATTGAATCTGTGAAGCATTCTGCAGACAGGTTGGAAGGAGGCCGCCATGTTACCGGATAGCAGGGGATACTTTGGCGAATACGGCGGGCGCTTTGTGCCCGAGACGCTGGTTCCGGCCCTGGATGAACTGGTTCAGGCTTACCACGCAGCTAAAGCTGATACCGTTTTCTGGGACGAGTTCGTTTCTCTCTCCAGAGATTATTCCGGCAGGCCGACGCCGCTCTATCTGGCTGAGAGACTGAGCGCAGGCTGCGGCGGCGCACGTATATACCTTAAACGCGAAGACCTGGCGCATACCGGCGCCCATAAGATTAATAATGCCCTGGGACAGGGATTGCTCGCCCGGCGCATGGGCAAGCGGCGCATCATCGCCGAGACCGGTGCTGGCCAGCACGGGGTAGCCACGGCAGCGGTATGTGCCAAACTGGGTCTGGAGTGCATCGTCTACATGGGCGAAGAAGACATCAAACGCCAGTCTCCCAACGTATCCCGCATGAGGCTCATGGGCGCCGAGGTCAGGGCCGTATCCAGCGGCAGCAAGACGCTGAAAGACGCCATCAACGAGGCCATTCGCGACTGGGTGACCAACGTTGGCGACACCTACTACATCATCGGCTCGGTAGTGGGGCCTCACCCTTATCCCATGATGGTGCGCGATTTCCAGTCTGTCATCGGGAAAGAAGCGCGTAGACAGGTGCTGGAAAAAGGCGGGCGCCTGCCCGACTACGTCATTGCCTGCGTGGGCGGCGGCAGCAATGCCATGGGCATTTTCGATGCTTTTATAGATGACAAAGACGTTAAGCTCATTGGAGTCGAGGCGGCCGGCAAAGGGCTCGATACGCCAAAACACGCGGCCTCGCTGCTGGCGGGGCGTCCGGGCGTGCTGCACGGAGCCAGGTCGTATGTTTTGCAGGATAGTTCCGGACAGATAAGCGAGACCCACAGCATTTCAGCCGGACTGGATTATCCCGGCGTCGGACCCGAGCATGCCTATCTGAAGGATAGCGGGAGGGTGAGCTATGTGGCTGTGAGTGACGCTGAAGCCCTGGATGCTTTTCAATTGCTGTGCCGTAGCGAGGGCATCATTCCGGCGCTGGAATCATCCCACGCCATTGCGCATGCCGTCGGCCTGGCCGGCTCTTTGAATAAAGAGCAAATCGTGGTGGTAAATCTCTCAGGTCGCGGTGATAAGGACCTCGACATTGTGACAAAGGCGCTGGGGGTGACAAATTGAGACGCATTTCTGACGTTTTTGCTCACAAGGGAAGGAAGGCACTGATAGCCTATATCACCGTGGGTTATCCCAGTATAGAAGCCACCCAAAAGGTGGTGCCTCTGCTGGCTGAGTGTGGCTGTGACATAGTAGAACTGGGCATACCATTTTCTGACCCTCTGGCTGACGGAGCCACCATACAGAACGCCAGCCACCAGGCCATTCTAAATGGAGTCACCCCGCAATTGTGTCTCGATATAGCTAGGGAACTGGGTAAAAAGGCCGACCTCCCGCTGGTGTTCATGAGCTATCTCAACCCGCTGCTGAGCTATGGCCTCGAAAATTTTTGTAGAGCCTGTGCGGTATCCTCGGTAGGCGGTCTGATTATTCCTGACTTGCCGCCCGACGAAGGCGGGGAACTGGACGAGTTGACTCGACAAAATGGGTTAGACCTCATCTACCTGCTGCCACCGACAGCTACTGTGGCGCGTGCCAGTCTGATAGCTCAGAGATCGCAGGGCTTCATATATCTGGTATCGGTAATTGGCGTGACAGGCGCCAGAACCAGTCTTCCTCAAAACCTGGAGGCTTCTATCGCCAGGCTCAGAACAATCACCGCCAAGCCCTTATGCGTGGGTTTCGGCATCTCCAGCCCCGAGCAAGCCCGTGAGGCGTGCCGCCTTGCCGATGGAGTTATCATCGGCAGCAAGATAGTCCAGCTCATCGAAGCGGATGCGTCCCTCGCGGCCCTGAGGGATTTTGTGAAAGAGGTTCGGGAATCACTGGACAGACTGGTAAAAGGAATGCCCTGAGTGCGTATGACAGGGGACAGGGAAACGCTGGAGAGGCTGCTCGCTCAGGATGCGAAATGGATGTTGCATTTGGAAAATTGTTCTAGTATAATTAGTTTTTGTATCAAGTAACAGAAAGGGAGATTATTCGGTGAAAAGTAAATATGTTGTTTTCCTTTCAATTATGATGAGCCTGGTTTTGATTGCATCCGTTATAGGGTGCGGTTCAAAATCTACTACCTCATCGACTACGACCAACCCGCCTACTACGACTACGACCAACCCGCCTACCTCTTCAACCACCAATCCGCCTACTTCTTCAACTACCAATCCGCCTACCTCTTCAACCACCAATCCGCCTACTTCTTCAACCAAGCCGCCTACCACTACGACTACCCCGCCCGCTACCAACAAACTTCTTAAGGGTCAGATACTGTTGACCACAGCCTCAAGCCAGGTGGCAGCCCAGATGATCCATACTGCCGCCGATATAGCGATAGGGGGCACTTTTAACGATTGTGTCTCCTGCCATGTGCTCGGCTCCGCCGGCCAAATGAATACAACCTACGGCGTTATTAATATAATCACGTCAACCCACGAATGTGACGAGTGTCACCCCGCTGGCAATGGCCTGCCCCCGGAGGTTTCCGAAGATTGGCCGAGGACCTACATGATAAACCCTTCCACGGACACTAACGCGCAGCTCGACATGTCCTGCATAATCTGCCATGCACCGGCTAAGTAATGGACTAGAGCTTGAGTTGTAAAATGCCACGGGCTTGCCCGTGGCATTTTACAATATCCGTCCGTCTCAAGCAGGCCAATTTTCGGGGGTAAGAAAGATTCGGTTAAGTAATATTTTACGAGTGATGCCAAGCGGAGTTGGTAGCTGAATAATAAAAGGGAATTTGCGGAGCAGAAAAACGAAAAAGAGAACAAGCCTGAAATACAGCGGTGGGCGGTAGAGGATTTGAACCTCTGACTTCTTGCGTGTGAAGCAAGCGCTCTAACCACTGAGCTAACCGCCCCAAATCGTGCCTATTTTAACATAATAAAACTTGACTGTAAAACCAGAGCACGTGCTTCATCTGGAATTGGCTCGCCCGCAGACCGGCTCACACGGCGTCCGACTTGTTTAATCTCTTTTAGGGTCTAATTCCCCGCCGCTTGCGGCGAATCCAGTATAATAGACCAACTAAAACCACTGTGATACCCCGATGCTTGCGTCGGGGAGAATGTCATTTTAGTCTATTAATATTATCAACTCAGTCAACAACATCGGCCAGAATATCATAACGCTGAGCTTTTGTCAAGCATCAAGGAGCGTGTTGAGCACCTCAAAACAGGCTTGACAAGTCAATTGTTGCGTGTTATTATCTACATTATTGACTACATAGCTTATCTATTTAGTCAACAATAACTGGAGCAAGGTTATGAAACTTTCCACCAAGGGACGCTACGGCACCCGGGCGCTGCTGGAAATGGCGAGGCATTACGGCGAAGGGCCGATGCTACTCAAGGATATCGCCGAAAGACAGCAGATCTCATTACAATACCTGGAGCACCTCATCGGGCCGCTGGTAGGAGCGGGCCTGGTTAAGACCACGCGCGGTTTTAAGGGTGGAGTTTGGCTAGCCCGTCCTCCTGCTGACATCAAACTTAGCGAGATGATGCAACTGCTGGAAGGGGATATTACGCTGGTTGAATGTCTTAATAATCCTGGCACCTGTACGCGTTCCCGGACGTGCGCCACGCGCGATGTCTGGGACGAAATGAAACGGGCCATGTATGGCGTGCTGGATTCTACCACGCTTGAGGACCTGGTCAAACGTCAGGAGGTCAAGGAACGAACGCCACAATTCGGAAACTACGAAATATAGAAAAGGAATTATGAATATGGCCGCAAAATCTTTATCCAATAACATAGATTACCTGCACTTTAAAGGCATAGATATCCCGCGCCTGACGCGCGGTATCGCCAGAGATTCTACCGAGATAATCGGCAACACGCCGCTGGTAAGGCTCAACCACATCACTCAGGGAGCGGTGGCCGACATCGTGGTCAAACTGGAATCGTTCAACCCGCTTTCGAGCGTGAAAGACCGCATTGGCGTGTCCATGATCGTAAGCGCTGAAGAGCAGGGCTTGATCAACAAGGACACGGTCATTGTGGAACCTACCTCTGGCAATACCGGCATCGCCCTGGCTTTTGTTTGTGCCGCCAGGGGCTACAAACTCATCCTGACCATGCCGGATAGCATGTCTATTGAGAGGCGCCAGCTGCTGGCTGTGCTGGGAGCTCAACTTGTGCTAACGCCGGGTGCAGAAGGCATGCCGGGAGCCATCAAAAAGGCGGAACAACTGGCGGCCGAGAATGCCAACTATTTTCTACCGCAACAGTTCAAGAATTTAGCCAACCCCGAAATACATCGGCTGACCACGGCAGAAGAGATCTGGCGTGATACAGAAGGAAAAGTAGATATCGTGGTGGCCGGTGTGGGAACCGGAGGCACCATCACGGGTATTGCCGAAGTGCTCAAGAGCAGAAAACCGGGTTTCAAGGCCGTGGCTGTAGAACCCGCGGCATCGCCGGTCCTTTCCGGCGGCAAGATGGGTCCCCACAAGATACAGGGTATTGGAGCCGGTTTTATTCCGGCAGTATTGAAGCTCGACCTGATCGACGAGATAATTAAAGTCACCAACGAGGATGCTGGCACGACCGCCAGAAAACTAGCGAGCGAAGAAGGTATTCTGGCGGGTATCTCTTCGGGGGCAGCCACCTGGGCGGCGCTTGAACTGGCCAGGAGAACGGAAAACAAGGGCAAACTGATTGTGGCCATCCTGCCTGATACAGGAGAGAGATACCTTTCGACCTGGCTTTTCCAGGAGCAGATTCAAAAACAGGCTAATGCCATTACGGCGACATAAAAAACTTATCTCAGAACGGATAAATCTAGATGTGTATCTGTAAGTCTTATAGCTGTACTGAACGAACAATCGTCATGGAGATTTCCCTGAACGACTGAATGTTTTAACGTGAGGATACTCTGGCATGTACGCTAGAGTATCCTGTCTTTAGGACTCAGGATTGTAAGTATTATGGAAGATATTTACCA
>JBEKPN010000059.1:0-6374 GCA_049520695.1 Dehalococcoidales bacterium
CGCCGGGCCCTTCGTCCGCTGGCGCCGCAACCGCTCCCAAGCGCCACAGTCGTAGGGACCATATCGGCCTCGCCTTCGAGGGAGACCTCCTCTGCCGGGGTTCAAGGGGTGTCCCCTTGATTCCTCAATAGCCTTTTTGGGTGGGAGGGTAGGAAGATCAGCGTTGTTGCTCCGGACGGGGAGTGGGATGTCGATTGGGGAATCCCGAGCAATCGGGTAAACTAGATATGCAATGCCCGACTTCAAGCTCGTCTCCGACTTCGCGCCCACCGGCGACCAACCCCAGGCCATCGAAGGCCTCGTCGACGGCCTGACCCGCGGCATCAAGCACCAGACGCTCCTCGGCGTCACCGGCAGCGGCAAGACCTTCACCATAGCCAACGTCATCGCCCGCCTGGGACGCCCCGCCCTGGTGATGAGCCACAACAAGACGCTGGCTGCCCAGCTCTACGCCGAGTTCAAGGAGTTCTTCCCCAGCAACGCCGTGGAGTACTTCGTGAGCTACTACGACTACTACCAGCCGGAGGCCTACGTGCCCTCCAAGGACATGTACATCGAGAAGGACGCCGACATCAACGAGGAGATAGACAAGCTGCGCCACGCCGCTACCAAAGCGCTTTTAGAGAGGCGCGACGTCATCATCGTGGCCTCGGTCTCCTGCATCTACGGCCTGGGAGAGCCCGAGGAGTACCGCAGCTTCGTGCTGTCGCTGCAGCGCGGCAAGGACTACCCGCGGCGCGAGGTTTTAAAACGCCTGGTGGACATGCAGTACGAGCGCAACGACATGGAGTTCACCCGCGCCAAGTTCCGCGTGCGCGGCGACACACTGGAAATACAGCCGGCCTACGAGGAGCTTGGCTTGAGGTTCGAGTTCTTCGGCGACACCATCGAGCGCATTGCCTCGCTCGACCCGCTCACCGGCGAGATACTGTCCGAGATGGACCATGTGGACATCTTTCCGGCCAAGCACTTCGTCACCTCCCACGACAAGTTACAGAACGCCATAGAGAGCATCAAAGCGGAGCTGGTGGAGCGTCTGGCGGCGTTCAAAGAGCAGGGCAAGCTGCTGGAGGCGGCCAGGCTCGAAGCCCGCACCAACTACGACCTCGAAATGCTGCAGGAGACCGGGTTCTGCTCGGGCGTGGAGAACTACTCGCGGCACCTGGCCGGGCGCGCGCCGGGCAGCGCACCGTGGACGCTGCTGGACTATTTCCCAGAAGACTTCATCACCATCATCGACGAGTCGCACATGAGCATCCCGCAGATACGCGGCATGTACCACGGCGACTTCGCGCGCAAGCAGACGCTGGTGGACTTCGGCTTCCGCCTGCCTTCGGCGCTGGACAACCGCCCCCTCAACTTCGATGAGTTCAACCAGCGCATGAACCAGGTGGTCTACGTATCCGCCACCCCCGCAGACTACGAGTTGAAAGTAAGCCGGCAGGTGGTGGAGCAAGTAGTGCGCCCGACAGGCCTGCTGGAGCCGACCATGGAGGTCAGACCCACCAGGGGGCAGATCGACGACCTGCTGGACGAGATAAAGAAACGCACGGATGCCGGGCAGCGCTGCCTGGTGACCACCCTCACCAAGAAGCTGGCCGAGAAGCTGGCGGACTACCTGGTGGAAATGGGCGTCAAGACGCACTATCTGCACTCCGAGATGGACACCTTCGAACGCGTGGAGGTGTTGCGCGACCTGCGCCTGGGCGTCTATGACGTAGTGGTGGGGATAAACTTATTAAGAGAGGGGCTCGACCTGCCGGAAGTCAGCCTGGTGGCCATTCTCGATGCGGACAAAGAGGGCTACCTGCGCTCCCAGCAGGCGCTCATCCAGACCATGGGCCGCGCCGCGCGCCATATAGAGGGACATGTCATCATGTATGCCGACATCGTCACCGGCAGCATGCAGCGCGCCATGGACGAGATCAAGCGCCGCCGCGCCATCCAGGAGGATTACAACCGCGAGCACGGCATTACGCCGCAGGGCATTAAAAAGGCCATCAAGGACATTACGGAACGCGTCAGGACAGCCGCCGGGGTCTCCGAGGAACGCGCTGAGTATGCCATCGGCAATATGCCACGCGAGGATAAGGTCAGGCTGGTGGACGAGCTGGAAAAGCAGATGAAGAAGGCCGCCAAGAACCTCGACTTCGAGCGGGCGGCGCTGCTGCGCGACCGCATCGTGGAGCTGCGTCGCGACTTGATAACTGACGGCCTGCCGCCGACATAGCATGGTTTTCTCCCCTTTCTGGGCGAGGATACAGGTGAGGGGTAAGACCAGTATGTCATTCCCGCACATTCACTGCGCTCAGTGTAAACTTCAGCGGGAATCCAGATTCTGGGTGAAAAATTCTGAGGAAGGGTGTTAAAATTTCCTCTCCCCTTGCGGGAGAGGATTAAGGTGAGGGGTAGACTCCCCTTCACACGTCTCTCCCCTTCGTAAGGGGAGATTAAGAGGGATTTGAGAGGCTTGGATTCAACAAGAATCCCTCCTGACCTCCCTTTTCCAAAGGGAGGAATGATAGATAGGAGAACAATATGCAAACATCAGAAGGTAAAATCGGGCGGGTGTTCATCCTGCGGCTGGAGGACGGTGACGCCGTGCCCGGCTGCATCGAGGCTTTCGCCGCCGAAAAGAAAATCAAAATGGCCGGTGTCACCCTCATCGGCGGCATCGGCGGGGGGCAGATAGTGGTCGGCCCGCGCTATTCAGATGCCATGCCTCCCGACCCCATGCTGCTTCCCCTCGATGGCGCGCACGAGGTGGTGGGTATCGGTCTGATTGTCCCCGATTCAAAAGGCACTCCCAAACTGCATATCCACGCCGCCCTCGGACGTTCAGGTCAGACCAGGACAGGCTGCCTCAGGCCGGGCGTGAAAACGTGGCTTGTCGGCGAGGCAGTCATCTACGAGATACTGGGCGCCAGCGCCGTGCGCCTGCCGGACGAGAAGACCGGGTTCGAGCTTTTACAAACCAAAACAGTGTAGCGCCATACGCTAGGCGGGGCTTGTGTATCGATTGAAGCCCTCATATAATGCTTAAAAGGAGGATAAGAAATAAACGATGAATGACTGTTACGCTGGTGATATCGGAGACTTTTGTAAATACGGGCTTTTGCGCTCAATTTTTAGTAACTCTACTTATACCTTAGGAATAAACTGGTATAGAACCCCTGCGAAAAAGACGGGGAAACGTTTGGATTATCTCGATGGAAGCAAATGGGAGTAATTGCTGAAACCCCTCGATGAAGACTTATACGATAAATTGATACCATTCAAAAATAAAAACTACCGGAAGATTGAAAACATAGAAGGATCTAATATTTTACCGGAAAAGACACATATATTCCGCCCGCACGGTTACTCAGAATACGTTCCTGACAGTCTCAGGCGACAAGAATGGCATGAGAAGGCTTTGCGAGAACTCCATAAAGTTGATTTCATTTTCCTAGACCCAGACAATATGCTTGAGATAAGCTCAAAGCCATTTTCAATCGAACATGTTAGGGTGATAGAACTGGAGGATTATTCCGCAGAAGGAAAGTCTGTGATATTTTATAACCACAGGCCACGATTCGAAAATCCGATTAATTTCAACGAGAGGTTCTCCGTTCTAAACAGGCGTTTTGAACACGGAAATATCAGAGGAATCAGGACTCCTCGCGGAGGACAAAGGGACTATTGCTTTATCATTCGCCCTGAACACTCTACAATTAACAAACAGCTAGACAAATTCCTAGAAAAATGGAAAGATCACTTTTCCGAAGTAACCAATGACTGAAGAATACCCCGAATCCAAGCAGGAACGCCGCGAGAAGCGCCGCGCCGCCAAAGAAGCCAAGATGGCCAAGCACGGCAAAGGGCTGGCCTCCGTCTATCGCGACGCCGTCCTCAAGAGGCTAGGTCTAAGCAAACCCGATAAAAAAGCTAAATCCTGACCAGTGCCCCCTATTGCCAAACCCCCATCCGTTCTGTATACTGCCTGCTGTATCGCATAATCGCATCCGACTATATAGAAGGAGATTGTAATGACGGTCAAAATCGTAACCGACAGCACCGCCGACATCCCCGCAAAGCTAGCCAAAGAACTCGATATCAACGTTGTACCACAGATTCTCGTATTTGGCGACAAAACATACCGCGACCGCATAGATATCACCAATGAGGAATTTTACAAGAAGCTGCTCAATGAACCGACCTATCCTCATACTTCCCAACCCTCGCCTCAGGACTTTGTCGATATATTCACGACCTTTTGCAAGCAAAAACCGGATGGTATCGTATCTATCCTGATCTCCACCAAACTGTCCGGCACGATCAACTCGGCTGAACAGGCTAAGAAAATTGTTAAAAGCGACTGCCCTATACAGATTATCGACTCGCAAACTGTGGCTATGGCTCTCGGCGTCATCGTCATCGCCGCAGCCAGAATGGCCAAAGCCGGCAAGAGCATGAGCGAAATCACCGATGCCGTGAAGAAAATGATACCCAATGTCAAACTGCTCATCCTGTTCGATACACTGGAATTCCTGGCCAAGGGCGGTCGCATCGGCAAAGTAAAATCCCTGCTCGGTTCCATACTCAACGTCAAACCCATGGTCACCGTCAAGGATGGCGAACTGGTCCCCATGGGACAGGTGCGCAACCGTTCCAAGGGAAAGGAAAAGCTGCTCGATTCCGTCAAGAATATCAAAGACATAGAGGATATCGCCATTATCTACAGCACCACGCCTGATGAAGCCAACGAGCTGGCCGACAGCATTACCGGTTTCCCACGTGAGAGGATTTATGTCGTGCAGGTCGGCCCGGTGCTGGCGACTCATGCCGGGCCGGGTGTGTTGGGGATAGGCGTCAGGACCAAGAGCTAGCCTCCAATTTCCAGAATATTGCTTAATTAAATAAGGAGCCCGATTCCGCCAGGACTCCTTATTGCTTTAACCAAGTCGAGGAACACTATATCTCCGGCCCGTCCTTCGGCACCTCCGCCCCGCCGTCCAGCCCCGATTCCATCTCTTCTTTGAGCTTGTCGTAGAGCCTGGCGGCGCGCGGGTAACCTATCCCCAGCTTCCTCTGCAGATAGGATGCGGAAATCTGGTCGTGCTCGCCCGCCAGTTGACGCACGGTGTCCATCAGCGGGTCAACCGACTGGCTCTCTTTTTTCATCATAGCGGGAGCGGAAGCTATTTCAGTCACGTTCAGCAGAGCCACATCCTGCTTCCTCTGGCTGTTCCAGAAATACACGAGGCGTTCCACCTCTGTGTCGGAAACGTAACACCCCTGAAGTCTCTTGGGCTTGGCCGCCTCGGTAGGGGCATAAAGCATGTCTCCGCGTCCCAGCAGCTTCTCGGCGCCTACCATGTCCAGGATGGTGCGCGAGTCCACCTGCGAGGTTACGGCAAAGCTGATGCGCGTGGGGAAATTGGCCTTGATAAGGCCGGTGATAACGTCCACCGAGGGACGCTGAGTGGCCACCACCAGGTGTATGCCCACGGCGCGCGCCAGCTGGGCCAAGCGGCAGAGGATATGCTCAACTTCGTTAAAGCCCGCCATCATCAAGTCGGCCAGCTCGTCGATGACGAGCACGAGGTAGGGCATTTTCTTGGGGCCAGTTTTGCCCTTGTTGTAGCCGTCGATATTGCGGGTGCCAGTGGCCGCCAGCTTCTTGTAGCGGTTGTCCATCTCCATATTGAGCCAGCGCATAGTGGAAAGAGCCTTGTCAGTGTCCACGATGACCGGCGTCGCCAGGTGCGGCAAGCTGTTGAAAGGCGTAAGCTCCACACGCTTGGGGTCTATCATAATGAGCTTGGTGTCATAGGGCGTATTGCACATCAGGATGCAGGTTATTACGGCGTTGAGACATACCGTTTTGCCCGAGCCAGTGGCCCCGGCAATCAAGATGTGCGGCATTTTGGCCAGGTCATCGACCACCGCCTCGCCGCCGGCACCCTTGCCCAGCGCTATCGCCAGCTTGGTCTTACCCAGTAACTTCTGGAAGTTGTTGGTTTCAATGATGCCGCGCAGGCTGACGGTGCTGTAGACCTTGTTGGGCACCTCCACCCCTACGATGGGCTTCCCCGGAACCGGGGCTTCTATGCGTATGGTGGGTGCGGAGAGGGCCAGCGCCAGGTTGTTGGCAAGCGCGGCGATGCGCTCCACCTTGACGCGCTGGCGAGAGACTTCTTCATCGCGGGCAATGACGTTGCCATCCTTATCTTTCTCCTGCACGCGCCTGGTCTTGATATCCCAGCCCGGTTCCACGCCGAACTGCGTCACCGTAGGACCCACGTTTATTTCGATGACCTTGCCGTTGACGCCATAGCTCGCCAGAGCGTCTTCGATGACCCTGGCGCGCAGAGAGTTATCGGACTCGCTGA
>JBEKPN010000060.1:0-6311 GCA_049520695.1 Dehalococcoidales bacterium
CCCTCCAGATGAACTATTAAAACGTCTTAAAGAAGGTAAAGTCTATCTGGCGGAGCAGGCTGCGCTGGCGACGGACCAGTTTTTCCGTAAAGGTAATCTTATGGCTCTGCGCGAACTGGCGATGCGCCTCGCCGCCGAACGCGTTGACGCACAGGCTCAGGTTTATAAAGATACCCATGCTATACATGAGCCATGGCTTACCAAAGAGCGGATTCTTGTATGCGTCAGCCCCAGTTCCTCGGGAAGCCACCTGGTGCGCTCGGCCCGGCGGTTGGCATCCCAACTAGATGCTGAATGGCTGGCCCTGAACGTTGAAACGACGGAGATTTCGCGCCTCTCTATGGACCAGCGACAGCAGCTTAACGATACGATGCGACTGGCCGTCCGCCTCGGAGCTAAAACAGCCACGGTACAGGGAAGTTCGATCGCAGAAACGGTTATTGAGTATGCCAAACAAAACAATTGGACAAAGATCGTGATAGGCAAACCTCAAAAACGCAATCGGTGGAGGCTATTCGGGCTTTCCGTAGCCGATCAGCTGCTGCGCCGCGCCGACGACATCGATATCTATATAGTCAGCGGCACCGGAGAAAGAATTGACCGCCAATTTCTGCCCCGCCTCTACGTTTTCGGCAAGTGGAGGGGATATCCTGTGGGCATCATCCTCGTTGTCCTGTCTACTCTTTTGGGTCATCTATTGCGTAACGTGTTCGATCCGACCAATATCATCATGATCTATTTACTGTGCGTTGTGGCAACGGCAAGTATCTGGGGGCTTGGCCCTTCGATAATGACGGCTTTGCTAAGTGTTCTTGCATTTGATTTTTTCCTCGTACCACCGACACTGACCTTCGCTATACGCGATACCCAGTACCTTTTTACTTTTGTTGGATTATTGCTAGTAGGGATCTTACTGAGCTATATGTCTGCGCGGGTTCGCCGGCAGGCTGAAATAGCGCAGCAGCGCGAGCATGAAATGGTTACTCTTTACTCCACTGCCCGCACTCTTGCATTAACGACGGGAATAGAAGCAATTGTCGATTCGATCGCAAACAACGCACAAGAGATTTTTAGTCGCGACGCGGTGATATTCCTTCCTGACCCCCAAAAAAGCGGAGTACTCATACCTGCGTCTAAAAGTTCAAAGCCTCAAATCGACGAAAATGATATCGCGGCGGCAACTTGGTCCTACGAACACAGATCTCCGGCCGGTTTCGGTACGGATACACTACCCGACGCCAAAGCCCGGTTTGTGCCTCTGATCACATCTGCAGGTATCGTGGGGGTTTTGGCTCTCTGGAAAACCGACCCCGAAACCCAATTGAGTCATGAACAGGAACGGCTGCTCGAAGCCTTTCCCTCCCTGGCCGCAGTCGCCATTGAGCGAGCACACCTGACAGAAGAATCTCGCAACGCGCAAATATTGAAAGCCTCTGAAAAACTTCAAACCGCGCTATTAAATTCAGTCTCTCATGATCTGCGCACTCCCCTGGTATCCGTCATCGGAGCACTGAGCAGCCTCAAGGAAAAGGGCTTGCAACTCAGTGAATCGGATAGAGAAGATTTGATTCAGATGGCGCTCGAAGAAGCGCAAAGGCTAAACCACCTTATAAGTAATTTACTAGATGTGTCCAGGATTGAAGCCGGCGCCGTGATACTGTCGAGGCAACCGGTTGACGTTCAGGATGTCTTGGGTGTCGCGCTGGAGCAATTGGGAAAGCGGGCAGAAGGGCGGCAGATAGACGTATACCTTCCTAAAAATCTGCCTTACGTTTCTGCCGATTCAGGGCTCGTCATCCAAGTCATTCTAAACCTACTGGATAATGCAATAAAATATTCTCCGGAAGGTTTCCCTATCGAAATCAGCGCCAAGGAAATCGACGGGTTCGTAGAGATAGAAGTGGCCGATTTCGGAATGGGAATACCCAAAGAAAACCTTGAGCGCGTTTTCGATAAATTCTACCGCGTGCATCGTCCGGATAATGTGGCTGGCTCGGGGTTAGGGTTGTCCATAGCCCGGGGTATTATCGAAGCCCATGGAGGACGCATTACGGCGGCTAACCGAACAGGTGGCGGAACTGTCGTTAAATTTACACTTCCGTTGAGCGGGGCTTCTAAGAGGACCGATGTAAAATGAGCGAAAACGAAACGCGTATCCTGATAGTAGATGACGAACAATCCATTCGGAAGTTCCTGCGTCTTGCTCTGACGGCTCAAAAGTACGTGGTTTTTGAAGCCAGGACGGGACAGGAAGCAACCGATAGCGCTGTATTGCACAAGCCGGATCTAATAATCCTTGATCTGGGGTTGCCCGACATCGATGGGGTGGAGGTGACGCGCTTGCTAAGGCAGTGGACTAAGACCCCAATCATCGTTCTTTCAGTGCGAGGTTCGGAAGTCGATAAAATCGCTGCACTTGACGCCGGGGCTGATGATTACCTGACCAAACCATTCAGCACCAGAGAGCTCTTAGCCCGGATGCGTGCGGCCATCAGGCGCTCAACTCAAGTCGCCGATGAGCCTATTTTTACCTCTGGAGATCTCCAAATAGACCTGGCCCGCAGGATGGTAAAACTTGCGGGACGGGAGGTCCAGTTAACACCAACTGAATACAGCCTGCTGAGACTACTGGCCGTCAACGCCGGTAGAGTCGTGACTCAGCGCCAGCTCCTAAGAGATGCCTGCGGACCTGGTTACGAACAGGATTTCCATATTTTGCACGTCAATATAAGCAACCTCAGACACAAAATCGAACCGGATCCAACCCGTCCGAGGTTTTTGATTACCGAACCGGGAGTCGGTTACAGGTTGCGGGAGGAATAGACCACCTAGCCAACCGCTAATGTAAATAGTCGCTCCTGAACTTATTCTTTGATAAAAGACTAAGGTTCCTTTATCCGAGAGTACAAGCCAATTGCCATACTCCTGAAGACAAAAACAATTTGAAAACTAGCGCCAAGCCGACCGACCATGCGCCAGGAGTTGTTATCGGCAATGCTTTGATTTATATTTCGTCGACTATTTCCCTATTCCTATCCCGCATTCCACTGGCGTTGCAAATATGAAACAAATATTTCAGTGGCAAGCCAAAATAAGGTGGGCTATTCTTTTTCCAGCTCGAAGGCCTTGTGCAGAGCCTTCACCGCTTCCTTCACCTTATTTTCGTCAATAATGACCGTGATTCTGATTTCTGAAGTGGTGATGAGCTGGATGTTTATGCCGGCGGCGGAGAGCGTGCTGAACATGGTGGCGGCATAGCCGGGCGTGTTCTGCATGCCGCTGCCGATAATGCTCACCTTGCCCAGTTTGGTATCAATGACACACTCGCGTGCACCGATGGACTCGGCAAGGGGCTTGACCACCTCCAGCGCCTTCTCGGCATCGCCCTTGGTCACAGTGAAAGTAAGGTCGGTGATATGCTTGCTACTGGCGTTCTGCACGATGGTGTCTACGCTAACGCCGGCCTTAGACAGCGGCGCGAAAATGGCGGCGGCGATGCCCGGCCTGTCTGGCACGCCGACTATGGTTATTTTGGCCACGTCCATGTCCTGCGTAATGGCGGTAACCTTGTTGCGTATCTCCATAAGCCCTCCATGAATCAGAGTACCCGCATGGTCGTTAAAGCTGGAAGCTACCAGGATGGGGATGTTGTAGATTTGGCCCAGCTCCACGGCGCGCGGGTGCATCACTTTGCTGCCGTAGGTAGCCAGTTCCAGCATCTCGTCGTAGCTTATCTCTTTGAGCTTGGTGGCCTCGGGCACGACGCGCGGGTCGGCGGTATAGATGCCCTCGACATCCGTATAGCGCTCGCAGACCCTGGCTCCCAGGCTGGCCGCCAGTGCCACCGCCGTGGTATCGGAGCCACCGCGCCCCAGCGTGGTGACGTCGCTGTCCTTGGTAATGCCCTGGAAGCCCGCCACGATGACGACGCAGCCGTTTTTTATCTCCTGCACGATGCGGCCAGGCTCGATGTTGAGGATACGCGCCCGGTTGTGATTGGCATCCGTCTGTATTCCAGCCTGCGCCCCAGAGAGGCTGATGGCCTCGTAGCCCATGCCCTTAAGCGCCATTGCCAGTAGCGTGCTGGCCACTATCTCACCTGTAGAAAGCAGCACGTCGAGCTCACGCTCGCTGGGTTTGTCCGTTACCTGGTAAGCCAGCTTGACGAGGTCGTCGGTGGTGTCGCCCATGGCGGAGACCACCACCACCACGTCGTTGCCGGCCTGTTTGGTGGCGATGATGCGGCGCGCTACATTGCGGATTTTCTCCGCATCACCTACCGAGGTGCCACCGTATTTCTGGACGATGAGAGACATGAATGTACTTTCCCGTTTGGTAAATGCCAAATTAAACAATAAACATTCTAGCTTCTTATCATAAATATCGCAAAAGGTGGGAAAAAAGGAAAACTCATTAAGAGTATCTCTGAGGGACTCCTTGTGTGTGAATCAGGCCAATTAAAAGGCGGAGGCCGCTTGCCTCCTTTTCGATTTTAATACTAATCCTTGTTTAGTATAATTTCAATAGAACTGTAATCATAATCGGGCAAACATCAGGATATCTGTCAAGCTATGCGTACAATTTATTAATATGCCTATCTTGTTAACTCAGGTAAACTCGTTTTCCGCCTATTTCGACCTCTTTTACTTTACAATTCGTGATACCTGGAATTACCCACTAGGGGTAGTGGTATAATTTCTACAGGCTAAAAGGAGGGTGAGATGGATATTAGCTTAACTAGAGATGAATTTGTTCAACGCTTAGGCGACCGAGCGCAATTATTTGTAGTTGCACTACGTGAAGATATGCTAAAAATATTCCCTTCTGATAAACCTTTAAACCTTTGGCTAGTTTTACGACTAAACAAGGGCAAACTGAATACAATTTTAGCGTAGACTTAAGTGAAAGATTACTGGAACTTGTTAAGATGGAAATGAAACGGATGATTGATTTGGTTTACGACGTAAATCTTTAAGCATTTCCCTAAATGCAGTATCTATATCTGCTTCCGTGGGTGTGTGTGGATAAATATTTATGTTCTTGACCTTTTTCTGCTTTATACCACTACCCATAGTATGCCTCCTGAAGTTTAGTTATTAGAATACCAGAACTAGTTACCTGAGTTATTGAGATAGGCATGTTTATTAATTCCGTTTGCCTTTTCCATAAAGTGAAAAGCGCGACACAAATACATCGGGATGTTTGCACTTTCATGCGTACATTTCGGGCATACCTCAAAAGAGTTATATGCTACGGTGGCGGATAAAAACGCCCTTCAGAGTTTCGCGCAGCAACTCGCGCCCTATTTGCAGCAGAATGGGCGGCGCGGAGCAGCTTCGTCGTTGGGATAGATTAACCAACCGTAAAAACATTCCCCCCCGGTGCCAGGGAAATGTTTTCATATTTTCCATTCGGGGCCAATCTAGCAGTTATGCTTGTGATTGTGTATGTACCATAAGGCCATACTCCAGGGCTATCTATAAGCCCGTATGTTGAATCCCTGAGATAGTTGAACAGATTGCGGCCCTTGGAATCCACAAAACTGCCCGTCCGAAAAACTAACTGCCTACCCGGGGGGAATGACATGTTCTGGTCGAGTCCTGTTTCCGTGTAATAGTTGTTAAGGAAGGCCGGGTCATCATGATTCTCTGGGCTGCGGGTGTAGGTTGGGTCATCCAATATCGGATCGCGAAAATTGAACGTCAATTTGAATCCATACCATGTGTTTGTTCCATTATTAGTCACTACAAGGGGTGTATCATCCGCTGAGGCGCCAGCATTAAATTGAATACTGGCCTGTGGCTGGTTAGAGAATGATACGGATGTTGACGTAGGTATTTGGGGTGATGAAGAACAAGCCACTGACCCAATAACAAATAAGGCAAAACATACACTCGACACAATCCCCCATCCCTTATTCTTTTTATTGATTAATCCCATATTCCCTCCTTAAAGGTAATGAATAAATGGCAGCACCTTTATCTCACGTGCCCGTATTCCATACCTACGTCGATTTTACCACAGATTCGACGTTTGTCTACTCCAACGCCACTGAAATATCCTCAGATATCGAGACGCTGGACATCGTGGATGCCGTTGAGGTCGTCGGCGCCAACACGTTCCTCTGGTTTCGGCGTGGCCCCGAATTGGGGCCCAGCCCATGGCTCATCTTCTGCTCCCCCCCCTACGATTTCTACGTCGAGCGGTTCGACGAGATGATGGCACTGCTGGGCGGCCTGATTCGCGCCGCCCCGGCGGGAAGTGTCTTTGCCGTCGAGTCCGACGCCCGTTTCGATTTTGCAGTGGCCGCT
>JBEKPN010000061.1:0-6272 GCA_049520695.1 Dehalococcoidales bacterium
CCCATAGCCTCCAGTCTGAAGTGTACAGAATCCACGCCGAGCCTTAGCCCCAGGTTGGCAAACTCGAGCATTTCGTCATGGTTAAGCGGTTGCAGTATCTGGCTCATGCATATTTTTACTTTCTTGTTTTTCTCATTCTTCAAACGCACTAGGCTGGCCACATTTTCGATTACTTTGTTATGAATACTATCTGACTGGCTATTATTTAACATGGGGAATTGTATTTTGTTAAAGGTGGAGGGTTTGGCGCCGCTACAACTGATTCTCACTTGGTAGCTCTCAAGGACGCTCTCTTGAGCCTGTCTGGTCATAGAGATACCGTTGGTATATACCTTTGTCCTTAAGCCTATTTGATTAGCGGCGCGGATATATTCTGGCGTCAATGGATTGATAAACGGCTCTTTTCCTCCCGAGAACCATATTTCTTTGACGCCGTTTTGCCAGCACTCGTCGAAAATCTCCAGCACCCTGTCCCCACTAATCAGGTCTTCTCCGAGCACATATTCTGCGTATTCCCAGTGGTCGCTGAAGCAGAAACCACACCGGCTATTGCAAACCGGGCCAGGGTGGAATTCCAAAATCAAGGGATGAACCCTCTCGCCGGATATGAGTTCGGTTACATAAGAGCCGTACTTAGTCAGCAGGTCACTGGTTTCATTCGTTAACCTGGGAGCTACTGACATTTCTATAATATGGCGCTGTAATTCTTCGTTGCCTCGAATAATATCATAGCATTCCAGTAGTTCTTCTCTGGATAATCCCAGTTTCTTGGCTATCTCTTCACTGCTCAAGTCTGGGTGCTCCGATAATTCTTCAACTAAGGAGACAACAGCGGTATCTTTCTGTCTAAGTTCAATGGATGTGGATTTCATTATTCTCTCCTTTTTCCATTCTTTCGGCGGCCGTTTTTGGACTCGAGAAGCTCTTCATATATCCTTAGGTACTCCTGCTTCATGACCTGCCACTGGCATTTACGATAGAATTCGTAACCATAGCGGACCATTGAGGCTCGCTTCTCTGGATGGAGATAAAGTTCCAGAATCCGGGCCGCGAGTGCTTTCTCATTACCGGGTGGGTAATAAAGAATACAGTCATCGTTGAAGGTCGCTATCAAACTGGGCAGAGCGCTTGCCACACAGGGTGTACCCAGGGCGAAGTACTCAAATACTTTGTTAGACATGCCCACGTCATAGAGCATGGGCGCTACCCCAACCTGGGCTTGGGCGATATATGAGAGAAAGTCTTCATAGGAAATAAAGCCAGTGAAGTTAATCCATTCCTGAACACCTAGATTGCAACACAGCTTCTCCAGCTCGGGACGGAATTCCCCGTCTCCGGTCACATCAACCCTCAACTCGGGCATGTCCCGAATGAGCAGGGGCATAGCTTTGATTAGTACCTGCACTCCATATCTCTTGATATGGCTAGCGGCGACGATAACGTGAAAGTGCTGTCCATTTTTAGCGGAGGGCAGGGATTCCAGATTAAAGATAGTATTGTCAGGGACGTTCTGAATTACAGTGATTTTTCCGCCTGGGACCCCGTGACTTTCAAGAACGCGTTTGTAAAGTATTCCATCAGCAACAATAATATGATGTGCCCATCCAGCGCTCATCCTCTCGATGAGTTGTAGTAATTTAACGCCTGGATGGTTTGATTGAGCATTAAAGGTGGAGGTGAATAGCTGCGCCATATTTTCCCAGAGATAGAGAATGACCTTGCTCCTTTGTAACCGCGGAACAATAGCGGCAAACACCAGGAAGTCAGGCATGGAACATATCTCAATAACGTCGTATTTCTTTTTCAAAGATAGCCAGGATAACACAAGGGAAACCAATATAAAGTAGTAGCTATACTCGAAAAAATATCTGAAAATACCTTGCCGATGGTGTTCTCCAGGGAGACGATATACTTTCACCCCACCGAGCGCCTCCCGGGCAAGCTCCCCTTTTTTTCTCAAACAGATAACGTCTACCTGATAACCATCAGCAGCCAGGGTTTCGGCACTCCTTTTCAGAAGCCTTAATTCGTAATACCCGAGCTTCACAATACACGCTCTTTTTTTAGTTTGGTTGGCTTCATTTCTCATTGATGACACTCTATACACTCCATCCGTCATAAAGGCTTTATCGCTCTACAACTTCAGACATGATCTCTCTTTACGAGTTACCTTACCCTTTGTTACCGACTGACTGATTTCCTATGTATATCCAAATGAAAATCAATCACATTGTTTTTATTTGAGCCCTACTTGAATTTCTTTACCCCGGAAAAGACGCCGAAACCCGCGCCCTTTCTTTTCCTGCAACAGTTCGTCGTAGATGGAAATAATTCTCCGGCTTATATTCCCATTCTCAAGATGTCTTATCTTTTCTCGCCCATTGGTTCTCCGTCCCCATTGGAGAGCCATCTCCAGTTTTTCGGCCACATCCTTAGGATCCTGTGAGCAGAGATAGCATCCTGCCGTGCCCTCTATAACCTGGGGGACATCACCCGCTGGCACGGAAACAATCGGCAGATTGCAGGCCATAGCTTCTTTTATGACCATGGGTGAGCCCTCGGCGTCCGAGACCAGTAAAAGCACATCACAGGCATTCATGTATTTCGGTACTTCGGAGAGCGGTTTGCCGGATACAAGGACCAGTTGTACGTCAGGGGTCCTTCGCTCCAACTCGACTATTGATGCCTTAACGATGTCATATCTTTTCTCCGGTCTGAAATACTCTCCCGCCCAAAGAACCAGTTTCTTGTCCTGGGGCAGGTTCAATTCCCCTCGAGCTTGCTTTTGAGGGATAGGGCTGAACAGCTCAAAGTCGATGCCGCAGGGTATGACATGAGAGTTGCTTAGGCGGCCTTTCTCCTTCATTTCATCTGATACCACGATGGCCCTGTCTACCAACGGGGTAAGCAACCGGCTGACAGTACCCTGCCAGCCGCGGAATACCTCGGGACCATGGTGGGTCAGGACTACCGGGTGGAGGAATTGTGCCCTGGCGATTAATCCGGAAAGCACATAATGAGCATGAACCAGGTCATATCGCTTGGTTAAAAGCCGAATCCACAACCGGGGGAACGCCCAAAGGTAGTTAAGGACGTTCTTTCGGCCATTGACAAAGAATACGTCAATATCCACGCCTTGCTTTCGAAGTGATTCCACCTGTTTGCGAACAAAAGTGCCAAACGAAGGCATCTCCGGTATGGGATACATATTAGTCACTAATAGAACTTTCATGACGCTACCTCGCACTTTTTGGTCAAATACCATTGGACGAATAATGATATACCTTCCTCAATAGTTATCTTCGGCTGGTAGCCAAGGTAGGTCTTGGCTTTGGAGATATCGGCATAAGTAATGTCTGCATCCCCCGGCTGCATTGGCAGCCTTTTGACCTTAGCCTTTTTACCCAAAGCCTCTTCGAGGAGGTGAATCAAGTACTCAAGAGCTATCGGACGGGAGCTACCCAGATTGAAAATTTCAAACTCCCGGTTCTGTGAAGTCAAGCCTTGTAGGATACCATTAACGATTTCGCTGATATAGGTATAATCCCTTTTTGATGTACCGTCACCGAAGACAGGTATCTCCTCACCCGAGTCAATCATCTTGGTGAAAAGGTGGATGGCCATTTCCGGTCTTTGGCGAGGTCCATAGACTGTGAATGGTCGAACTACAATCACGGGGAGACCATACAGGTGGCTATAGGTACGGCAGAAAAGCTCCGCCGCTGCCTTGGAGGCAGCGTAAGGTGAAAGAGGGTAATTTACGTTGAATTCCTCTTTGAACGGTACCTTACTATTAAAGCCATAGACAGACGATGAAGACGTGAAGATGAACTGCCTGACCCCGTAGATTCGGCTTGCCTCCAACAGATTTATGGTCCCGGTGATATTCACGTCCTGGTAAAGGAGGGGCTGCTCCAGGGAGCGCCTGACCCCAGCTCTCGCGGCCAGATGGGCTACCAGATCGATACTGTTCTCCGAGAAAATGCGAGTTAGCAAGCTGGCATCTCGAACATCACCCTCTACCATGCGGAAACCTTCCTCTGCCTCCAGAGAGCGAATATTGTCCTGCTTAATAGCCATCGGATAGTAATCGTCAAAATTATCAAGGCCTACCACGCGATAACCAAGCTGAACCAGCCGCTCCGCCAGATGGGAACCTATAAATCCGGCCGCTCCGGTAACCAGTACCGAACCTTTCATGCCTCCTCATCTTCCTTAGGCGTGGCTTTGTTAGATGATGGCATTCCTTTAGTAAGCCATCTGAAGTTTAACGCTGCCCAGGCCAAGCCTATACCGACGATGGCACCCATCATCAGTGCATTTCGAGCCCTCATCCTCTCCGGAAGTACTGGGGTAGGTAATGAAGGATTCCCCGCGACGAGGTAATTCACTGATTCAGGCGGTGCGGTATTTCCCCCTATCATCGAGTTTGCCTGACTACTTACGGTTGCCAGTAATTTATTCAGATCGTTAACCTTGTCCTTGGCAAGCTGATAATCCAGGGTGTCCGGTAAGGTGTAATTAGTTGGCTGATTTTGTAGAGCGTCGAGCTGCTTTTTAGCCTCCGCTAGAGCTACGCTGGTTCTGTCAAAAGCTGTTTGCGTTTGAGCGTTTTGCAGGGTACCTCCCCCCGCCATGTTGCGATCCAGCGCGGTCAGTTTATCCACCAGGACGGACATTTCGGCGTTCAGAGCCGACACCTTATTTTTAGCAAGCTGATAGTTAACGTCTGATGTGGTGTTATTACTAGACTGTGCATTAAACTCGGCTAGGTCCTTTCTGGCTGCAGCCAAGTCACTGCTGGTAGTGTATATCTTGTTTGACAAATCTGTGTAAGAGGCTGCATCACTACTAATACCACCAGCAACTAAATCAACCAGTCCGTCTACGTGTATAGAATAGTCTCCAGTTATCTCGGTGTAGCCATTTATCAATCTGTCGAGTGCAAGCTCTAGTCCGTTTACCCTGGCTTCAAGCATGACATAAGTGGCGTTATCGCTGCTGGAACTTGGTAATTCCAGAGTATGCAACTCCTGTTCGGCTTGAGAAAGTGCGGCACTGATAGACTTTGCCTGTTGCAGAGTTTCCTGGTACTCCTGTTGAACTGTCTTTGGGTCTGTAGTGACATCACCAGTCACAATATCATTGGCCAATTTGG
Organism: Dehalococcoidales bacterium; assembly: GCA_049520695.1. Classification (GTDB taxonomy): domain Bacteria; phylum Chloroflexota; class Dehalococcoidia; order Dehalococcoidales; family UBA1222; genus SURF-27. Next base: position 5,159 of record JBEKPN010000061.1, read on the forward strand.
ACGCCTGGGTGCTGAGTGCACCCTCCAGCGCTTGAATCTTGGCATTAAGCGCAATATAGGTCGGGTTGTTATTGAGACTGATGACGGAGTCTGGCGGTGCGAGGGCATCTGCCTTTTTTTCTGCTTCAAGGACAGCTGCCTTGATAGTGTCTATTTGTTTCAACGTATTCTGGTATTCCTGTTGCTGTTTTGCATTTTCTTCTGCTGTCAGATACCGTTTAAAAGAGTCAGGTGCGAATGTTGCCAGGAACAAAGCCTCCTCGGTATTGGAACCAGTCACCATCATTTGAACAACCGGTGTTTGACTGTTCCAGTTGACTTTAAATGTTATCATTTGACCCAGTTTGTCAGCGGTGTGGGAATAGATGGGTGCCTGCTCTGTCAATTCCTGGCTAAGGAACTGATAGAAAGGAAGACTGTTTGCTTTTGCGGCATAGTATTCACCCATCGATTGTAGAGTGCTCACATTAATGAACGAAGAACCGGGGTTCACTATCTGGATGTTCACGTTGCTTACGTGAGGACCAGAAGTCGTCGTTCCGGTTACTAACTTTGTAAGTCCGCTCAACTGTGTCTGGCCACCTGCTGCACTGCTTGTAGAATGGAGCGATGGGCTGACAATCCAGTAACCTAATCCTAATAAGGATCCCACAATTACGCCTGTGCATAATATTAATAGAGAACGCCGGCTAAAAAGCGGGACCATAGTGCCCACTGTTTTTCCAGTTTTCTTTTGTGCCAGGAGGGCCGCTTGAGCCTTCTTCGCTTCCAAGGCTTCCTGTTTAGCCTTTTCTTTGGCCGCTTTCTCGGCCTCTTTCTTGGCCAGGAGCACGGCCTCTTGAGCCTTCTTCGCTTCCAAGGCTTACTGTTTTGCTTTTTCCGCAGCTAACTTCTCGGCTTCCTTTTTCGCCAGGAGAGCCATTTCCTGGACTTTTTTAGCTTCGATGGCTTGCTGTTTTGCTTTTTCCGCAGCTAACTTCTCGGCTTCCTTCTTCGCCAGGAGAGCGGCTTCTTGAGCTTTCCAGGCTGCTAAGGCTTCCTGCTTGGCCTTATCGGCGGCTAATTTCTCGGCCTCTTTCTTGGCCAGGAGAATAGCCTCTTGAGCTTTCTTTGC
>JBEKPN010000062.1:0-6267 GCA_049520695.1 Dehalococcoidales bacterium
AACCATTCGCCGGAGTAACGCACGACCCGCTAGCCTGGGCGCAGAAATGCATATCGGACTACGGCGCCGAGATGATATGCCTGCAGCTTGCCAGCACCGATCCCAACGGGGTCAACGCCGGGGCGGAGCAGGCAGCGGCAACGGCCAAACGAATGGCAGACGGCATTAACGTGCCCCTAATTGTCTGGGGAACCGCCAACCACGAAAAAGATACTGAGGTGCTGAAGCGCGTCTGCGAGGTATGCCAGGACAAAAAGCTCATCGTCGGCCCCGTGGAAGAGGGAGACTATAAAAAAATCGCCGCCGTAGCGCTAGGCTACGGTCATACTATTGCCGCCTCTTCGCCTATCGATATCAACCTGGCCAAGCAACTTAACATCCTCCTGGGTAATCTGGGCGTGACCGACAGCCAGATCGTGCTCGACCCCACCGTCTCCAGCATCGGCTACGGTATCGAGTACTGTTATTCGGTAATAGAGCGCATCCGCATGGCTGCGCTCACTCAGCAGGACGAAAAGTTGGCCTCCCCCATCATCATGAATATTGCCCGCGAGACATGGAAAAGCAAAGAGGCCAAGCTGCCGACAGAGCAGGACCCGAAACTGGGCGACGTTCGTAAGCGGGGCATACTCCTAGAGGCCATGTCAGCCTGGGTGCTGCTCCTAGCCGGTGGCGACGTAGCCGTTATGCGCCACCCTGAAGCTATCAAGCTAGTAAAAGGCATGCTCACTGAACTGGCCCCGGTGTAAATAGGACATTCGTATTTGACTATATATAATTATCTATAATATAATCAGGAATCATTATCGTTTAGCGGGTAAATAATGAGCCGTAAGACCAGACAAAAAGAAACCATCCTCAGAGTGCTGAAAAAAACGACCGACCATCCGGATGCTCAGTGGATATACGAGCATGTGCGCCGTGCGCTGCCCAGTATCAGTCTAGGTACGGTATACCGCAACCTGCGCGCGCTTAGGGAAGAAGGAGCAATATCTGAATTGCAAACCGGGAGTGGGAGCCGCTTCGACGGACTGCCGGGAAACCACTCTCACTTTCACTGCCAGTGTTGCGGCACTGTCGTCAATCTGGAAGGGGCTTCTAATGAGAAGCTGGACAGGGCAGTAAGCGGAAAATACCATCTGGCCGTGGCATTCCACCGGCTGGATTTTTTCGGTTTATGCCCCTCCTGCCAGCGGGCTTCCACACCTCCCGTGAATAAAAAGATTGGAGCACAACATGTCTGAAGAAGAACACCAACATAGCATCGACCCTGCGACTGTCGAGATGATAGCCAAAGCCAAAGCTGATGGCGCATCTATCGTCTTTGAGCGCGCCGATAAGATGAGGCCCTGCCCGATTGGACAGGAAGGCAGCTGCTGCCGCCAGTGCAGCATGGGGCCTTGCCGTGTTCCCATAGGTAAAAACAAGGAAGAAACGGCGGAGGAGAAAGCCAAACGCAAAGGTGTTTGCGGGGCCACCGCCGAAACCATCGCCGCGCGCAATTTTACACGCATGATAGCCGCGGGTTCCGCCGCCCACAGCGACCATGCCCGCAAGGTGGTCGAGTTGTTCCTTCTTACAGCCGCAGGCAAAGCCCCCGGTTTCAGTATCAAAGACGAGCAGAAACTGCTGGCGCTGGCCCTCGATTTCGGGGTTGAGATAGGCGAGCGTACCAACGAGGCTATCGCCGCCGATATCGGGAAGCTGGCTTTTAAGGAGTTCGGGCAGCAGAATGGAGAGCTGTGGCTGATGCGCAGAGCGCCGCTCAAGCGCCAGGAGTTGTGGCGCAAGCTGGGAGTAGCCCCGCGCGGCATCGACCGCGAGGTGGTTGAGAGCATGCACCGCACTCACATGGGAGTGGATCAGGACTATCATAGTCTGCTGGCGCAGAGCATGAGAACAGCCCTGGCCGACGGCTGGGGCGGCAGCATGATAGCCACCGAGCTGCAGGATGTTATGTTCGGCACACCCGCCCCCGTCTTCAGCCAGATAAATCTGGGCGTGCTTAAAACGGACGAGGTCAATGTCATCATCCATGGACATGAGCCTCAGCTAGCAGAGATGCTGGCAGTGGTCACCCAGGACCCCGAGCTGATAGCCTATGCCAGAAGTAAGGGAGCAACGGGTATCAATCTGGCGGGCATGTGCTGCACCGCCAACGAGATACTGATGCGCCACGGCCTGCCTATTGCCGGTAACTTCCTGCAGCAGGAGTTAGCCATAGTCACCGGGGCACTCGAGGCGCTGGTTGTCGATGTGCAATGCATCATGCAGGGCATTCTGGATGTGGCACAGTGCTACCACACTAAAATCATCACCACCGACCCGCGCGCCCACATCGCAGGAGCCATGCACATTGAGTTTGACGAGCACAATGCCATTGAGACGGCTAAAAACATCTTGCGCACCGCCATCGATAACTTCCCCAATAGAGGAAAAAATATCCATATCCCTGTCGAGAAGACCGACCTCATCGCCGGCTTCAGCCATGAAACCATCAACTACCTGCAGGGCGGGCTGTTCCGCGCTTCTTACCGCCCGCTTAATGAGAACATCATCAACGGACGCATACGCGGCGTCGCCGGCGTGGTAGGCTGCAACAATGCCAGAGTCACTCACGACGACGTACATGTGCGCTTGGTAAAGGAACTGATCAAGAATGACGTGCTGGTGCTGCAAACGGGCTGCTCCGCCATGGCTTGCGCCAAGGTCGGTCTGATGCTGCCCGAAGCTGCAGCCGAAGCCGGTCCGGGACTACGCTCGGTGTGTGAGGCACTGGGAATCCCGCCGGTGCTGCACCTGGGCTCCTGCGTGGACAACGCGCGCATCCTTATTGCCGCCACCGCCATGGTCAAGGACGGCGGCCTGGGCGACGATCTCTCCGACCTGCCGGTAGCCGGCGCCGCCCCGGAGTGGATGAGTGAGAAGGCGCTCTCCATCGGGCAGTACTTCGTCGGTTCAGGCGTCTTCACCGTCTTCGGTGTCAATTGGCCCACCACCGGCAGCAAAGAGGTAACTGACTTCCTCTTCAAAGACTACGAGGCTATGTATGGGGGCATGTGGGCCTTCGAGGCCGATCCAATCCAGATGGCGAAGCTGATGATTGACCACATGGACAAAAAACGTAAAGCACTGGGCATCGATAAGGCCCGCGAACGCGTCCTTTTCGACATGGACATGCGTCGCTCGATGGAGGCAGTCTGATGTCTAAGATCATCGCATCAGCCGCCATCAGGGGAGCCTATAAAATTATAGAGCGGTCCGAGAGCAAATATCAGGAAGCCCTAAAAAAATGGGGACCTGACCAGGCGGTGGGTTTCCCCAACACGGCCTACTATCTCCCCATCATTTACGCCATGCTCGGCCTCAAGGTGGAGAAACTGAGTGATATGAAAACCGCCATCGAACGCTGTCGCCGGTTGCTGCCTCCACTGGTGCGCGAGATACACCCCCTGCCCTACCTGGCACCGGCGCTGGACGCCGGCATGGCCACCTTGTTCGCCGAGGAAATTATTGAAGCCATCCGTTATCTTGAGACACCTGACTTTTACACCAAAACGGAGGACCCTTTAGACAACAATATCTGGCTGGGGGCCGCCGATGATGTCATCCTCCGAAAACGCGGGGTGGAGTTTGTGGACGGCACCGCCCCCGGCTTCGCCGCCGTACTGGGTGCGGCGCCCAGCAAAGAGATCGCCGCCAAAATCGCTGGCGAGCTTCAGCAGAAAAATCTTTACGTATTCATGTGCGGCGAGAGCGGTGGCCAGCGCTTCTCAGAGCAACTGGTAAGCGCAGGCGTGCAGATAGGGTGGCCGACACGGCTTGTTCCCTTCGGTCCGGACGTATCGGCAACCGTTTTCGCGCTGGGTTTTGCCGCCCGCGCGGCCATGTCCTTTGGCGGCATCAAGCCCGGTGATTACCGTGCCAACCTGATATACAACAAGGACCGCATTTTCGCCTTCGCCATGCCCCTGGGCTATGTCACTGACGAGTGGTACGCCAACGCTGCCGGGGCCATCAACTTCGGCTTCCCGGTCATTGCCGATACCCCCATCCCCGAGGTACTTCCCACCGGTATCTGCAGTTACGAGCATGTGGTATCCAATATTCCGCATGACAAAATAGTAGCCCGGTCGCTGGAGGTGCGCGGACTAAAGGTCAATGTAGCCGAGGTTCCCGTGCCGGTGGCTTACGGCCCGGCATATGAAGGTGAGCGCGTCAGGGGAGACGATATCTACCTGGAATGCGGCGGGGGACGCACCCAGATGGTGGAGTGGGTCACTTCCATGCGCATGGACGAGGTGGAGGACGGGCGGATCGAGGTTATAGGCCCGGAAATCACCGACGTGCCGGCGGGCACCAAGCTGCCGATGGCTATCGCCGTGGAGGTGGCCGGACGCCAGATGCAGGAGGACTACGAACCTATACTGGAGCGCCAGGTACACCACCTGCTCAACTACGCCCAGGGCGTGATGCACATAGGCCAGCGCGACATCGCCTGGCTACGCGTAAGCAAGTCCGCCGTGGAAAAAGGATTCAGACTGCGTGATATCGGCGTCATACTGCACGCCAAACTGCATCAGGACTTCGGACGCATTTTCGACAAACTACAGGTTAGGATGTACACCACCGATGAAAAAGTAAAAGAAATCACGGTAAAGGCAAAGGCCATCTACGCTTCGCGCGACGCCCGCGTCGAGGGTATGACAGATGAGACAACTGATACTTATTACTCGTGCACGCTGTGCCAATCTTTCGCCCCCAGCCACGTGTGCGTCATCTCGCCGGAGCGCACCGGTTTGTGTGGCTCATACAACTGGATGGACTGCAAAGCATCCTTCGAAATCAATCCCACCGGCCCCAACCAGCCCGTTCCCAAGGGCGAACCCATCGATGCCCGCCTGGGGCAATGGAAAGGGGTCAACGAGTTCATCTTCAAGGCCTCGCGCGGCAAGATGCCTTCATATAACTTTTACAGTATTATCGTCGACCCTGCCACCGCCTGCGGCTGCATGGAGTGCATTGCTGCCATACTGCCCATGTGCAACGGCGTCATGACCGTCAACCGCGAGTTCGCTGGCATGACCCCCTCGGGCATGAAGTTCACTACACTGGCTGGCACCGTAGGTGGCGGCATCAGTACTCCGGGCTTCGTGGGCCACAGCAAGTACAATATCGCCCAACGCAAATACATGGCAGCCGAGGGAGGCATCAAGCGCCTGGTGTGGATGCCGAAGATGCTCAAGGAAGAAATAAGGGACAGATTTAACGCCCGTGCTCAGGAGGTGGGCATACCCAACCTGCTGGACATGATAGCCGACGAGTCGGTGGGTGATACCGAAGAGGCTATAATGACCTTCCTGACGGAAAAAGGGCATCCGGCGCTGACTATGGAACCAATTATGTAGATTGGTGCTTGGGATTTATCGTTAAGGGAGATATGCCATGCCACTTAGCGGAATAGAAATATTCAAACTTTTACCCAAGACCAACTGCGGCAAGTGCGGCGTGCCCACCTGTCTGGCCTTCGCCATGAGCCTGGCTGCCGGCAAGGCAGAATTAGTTGCCTGCCCGTTTGTAACCGCCGAATCCAAGACCAAACTGGAGGAAGCCTCCGCTCCTCCCATCCGGCCTGTCTTCATCGGCAGCGGTGAGCGCGCGCTCAAGGTCGGAGGCGAGACGGTGCTCTTCCGTCACGAGAAACGCTTCGAGAACCCGCCGGGCATGGCGATCCTCATCAGCGACGGCATGGATGATGCCGAGGTCGGGGCAAGACTGAAGCGCTTCAAAGAGCTTTCATACGTCAGGGTCGGCCTCAAGCTGCGCCCCGAGATGGCGGCCCTGCGCTGCGATTCGCAGGACAGCGCCAGATTCAATTCTCTGGTATCCAGAGTGAAGTCGGAAAGCGACGGCGGCATCATCCTGATGACATCGAACCCCGATATTATGGCATCGGCGTTGAAGGTCTGCGCCGAACGGAAGCCGCTGCTCTATGCAACTACTATAGATAATGCCGAGCAGATGGCCGCTCTGGCAAAAGAATCAAGTTGTCCGCTGGTCGCCAGGGCGTCTAGCCTGGACGATCTGTCTGCCCTCACCGAAAAGCTGGCACAGCTCGGAGTGAAGGACATCGTCATCGATTCCGGTGCGCGTAAGATCAAACAGGCACTGCAGGACCAGGTGATGATACGCCGGCTGGCGCTCAACAAAAAGTTCCGGCCACTGGGTTTTCCCACCATAGTCATGGCGAACGAGATGACGAACGAC
>JBEKPN010000063.1:0-6217 GCA_049520695.1 Dehalococcoidales bacterium
AGCGCTTACATGCGCGAAGCGGCCAAACTGGCCTGCGGCGAATGCAGTATGGGATATAAAGGTACCGCCATCATTTCCGAAACTCTTTCCCGAATTGCCGGAGGTCAGGGAAAACCGGAAGACGTTGAACTTTTGGTCGAACTGGCCGATAGCATACAAAAGAACGTCAGGTGCGATTTCTGCGCCAACGCGGTGATACCGCTCCGTGACGCCTTGAAAAACTACCGCGAGGCTTTTGTGTCAGCCGCCGGCAGCAATGTAGTCTTACCGCAGATAGATTACATAACTAAAATAACCGCTCCCTGCCAGGAAGCCTGCCCCATCCATCAGGATGTTCCAGGATATCTGGAATTGATACGTAACCGCCGTAATACTGAGGCTCTTGAGGTAATACGCCGCACCAACTGCCTGCCCCGCGTTACCGGGCGTACCTGCGTGGCTTTCTGCGAGAAGAATTGCGTGCGCAAGGATATCGACTCTCCGCTTTCGGTAAGAGCGCTCAAACGGGTACCGGCCGATCTAGGCATCATCAAACCGCTTCCTTCTGAAAAAGGCGCCAAGAAAGATAAAGTGGCCATTATCGGCGCAGGTCCGGCCGGGCTTTCCGCCGCCCAGTACCTATCGCTTAAAGGCTATCAGGTTTACATCTTCGATGAGCAGGCTGCGTCCGGCGGCATGACCTTTGCCGGTATTCCTGCCTATCGTCTGCCCCGAAATATACTGGCTGGAGAAGTGGAAACCATCGCCGCACAGGGTGTGCAGATACGCCTCAACACGCGTATCAGGCATGCCGAAGAGCTGAGACGCACCTTCAAGGCAGTCTTGATAGCTTCCGGCGCTCACCAAACCCGCGAAAGCGACATCGACAACTGGAATAAGGACTACGATGGGCTGATGGAGGGGGTCAAATTCCTGCACGAGGTCAGCTCCGGCAAGGCTATCACGCCCAGACAGAGGGTGCTGGTGGTGGGTGGCGGCAATACCGCCATCGACTGCGCCCGCACTGTTTTAAGATTGGGATGCAAAGAGGCTATGGTGGTCTATCGCCGCAGCCGCCACGAGATGCCGGCCCGCGACGAAGAGGTCAAGGCGGCCGAGGAGGAAGGCGTTAAATTCCAGTTCCTGGCCGTGTCGGTCAAAATTCAATCGCAGAATAACAAGGTCGTCGGCGCCGAGTGCATCCGCATGGAGTTGGGCGAACCCGATGCCAGCGGTAGGCGCAAACCGCTGCCCTTGAAGGGGTCTGAGTTCGTACTGCCCGCCGATATGGTTCTGACCGCTATCGGTGAAATACCTGACCTTTCCTTCCTGCCGCAGGGGAAAGTGGATGTGACCAGCTGGAACAGCATTAAAACCGATGAGAACGGCAATACCAGTATCCCATGGCTCTTTGCTGCTGGAGACTGCGCCAGCGGCCCGGCGAGCATCGTAGAGGCTATGGCAGCGGGCAAGCGGGCTGCCGAGAGCCTGCATCTTTACATGAGCAAGAACAAGTTGGAGCGTCCCGAAGTCGAATCCATCGACCGCGCTTTCCACGAAATCGGCCTCAGCCGCAAGCGCCGGGGTCCCAAACCGGCTGTAACTGCTAGGAAGTACCCGCACGAGATGAATGCCGAAGACCGCTCCAAGAGTTTTGACGAGGTCGAAGAGTGTTTTAACGTCCAGGTGGCCGCGCGTGAGGCCGAACGCTGCCTGCGCTGTTACCGCGTAATGCTTATCGTTAAGAGGCAGGGCTAAAATGGTAAAACTGACGATTGATAATAAGCCTGTTGAAGTACAAGAAGGCGCCACCATCCTCGAAGCGGCGCTAAAGGCCGGTGTTTCCATTCCTACTCTCTGCTACAACGAAGAGCTGTCGCCCGCCGGCGCCTGCCGCGTGTGTGTCGTCGAGATCGCCCACGAGAACGGGACTATAACGGTCACAGCCTGCAACTATCCCGTGGCGCAGGGCATGGTCATAAATACCAAGTCCGAGAAGGCCGTCAAGGCGCGCAAAATGGCGGTTGAGATGCTCATGGCCCAGCGCCCGCACTCGGAAAAGATAGCCAAACTGGCCGGGACGCTCGGCATCAGCGAGCCACGCTTTTCTGTCAAGGCTGACGAGTGCATCCTGTGCCGGCTATGCGTGCGCACTTGCCAGGAAGTGGTGGGTGCCAACGCCATCACTTTCATTGCTCAGGGGCTGGAGAGGGAAAACAAGGAAGCCGGGGTAGTCTGGACGCTGGATAAATGTATCGCCTGCGGCTCCTGCGCCTATATATGTCCCACACAGGCGGTGACACTCAATGACAACCAGGGGATGAGGACTATCAATACACCCAGCATCAAGATGGAGTTCAAGCTCAAGGCCTGCACCAAGTGCGGCAGCTACTACGCGCCGGAAAAGCAGTTGGCCTATATGGCTAAGACCGCCAAGCTGCCCATCGAGAAATTCGACCTGTGCCCCGATTGCCGGGAGTAGGTTTGATTGACCCCCTCAGAGCCCTTTGTTATACTGGGCTGTACGGGGTGTAGCGCAGTTGGCTAGCGCGCAGCGTTTGGGACGCTGAGGTCGGAGGTTCAAATCCTCTCACCCCGATTTTGAAATTAACGTGATAGAGCTAGTCCCTTTGACACGAGGGATTAGCTTCTTTTTTGAGGCTGTAACGCGCCTGAAGCCGATAACCTCAGACGACTAACTGCTGTCCCAGCCGGTACAGACTGCGCTCAGAGGGATGAACTTGACGGGGACTCAGGTGGGTGAACCTTTCCATCTTGGCTTCTCTTAATAAGTCCTGGTAGTGTTCCTCCGCGGCTTGCAGACTAAAATTTTCGGGATACACCTCTTCCTCCCCAGGTTATTGACACTCCTTCAGCAACCTGCTATATTGGCTTTGGTAGTTATACTATCATGTTTAGACTAACCTGTCAATAGTATAATGATGGTTATAAAGGGAATAGAAGAATGTCTGCCAGTAATACAAAAACACAACCATTGAATCCTGAAACCAGTTGGTTATGCCTCGATTTTGCCAACACTGTTGACTGGCATGCCAGTTCACACCCTGAAGAGGAGCTTATCAGCTATGACAAACTGGTGGACTGGGCTAAAGCTCACGGAGTGCTTACGGCAGCCGGCGCTCGCAACCTCAGGGCGCAAGCAGCAAAAAAACCGACAGAAGCGCGTTCCGTGCTGGGGAAATCCATAGAACTAAGGGAAGCCATATATCACATACTGGCTGATAGGATTCATAAGTTGCCGGTACGGGTCAGTGACCTGCGTGTATTGAACTACGCCGTTGCCGACATGCTGGCGCACTCCCAGCTTGTGATGAGAGGGACTACAGGGTTTGCCTGGGGCTGGGACGACGGTCAGGAGGGCTTGGGCCACATCCTGTGGCCGGTTGTACGCTCGGCATTTGAACTACTCACCTCTGATGATAAACTGAAGCGGGTAGGACAGTGTGCTGATGAGAGGGGTTGTGGATGGCTTTTCATGGACACCAGCAAAAACAAGAGCCGTCGTTGGTGTGATATGGGTGACTGCGGCAACCGCGCCAAGGCGCGCCGCCACTATCAAAAACTGGCAACCGGGAAAAAGGCAGACTGAATGAACCTCAAAGAGTATAAGGCAAAGCGCAATTTTGCGAGAACCCCAGAACCGGCAGGCGAGGTGGTCGATACCGGCCAGTCGCGTTTCGTGGTACAGCGCCACGATGCCAGTCACCTCCACTTCGATTTCCGCCTGGAAATGGACGGCGTACTTAAGAGTTGGGCCGTCCCCAAGGGTTTGCCTGAGGAACCTGGAGTACGACGCCTGGCAGTGCAGGTTGAAGATCATCCCTTGAGCTACATAGACTTTGCGGGTGTCATCCCGGAAGGGCAATACGGAGCCGGCACTGTCGAAATCTGGGATAAGGGTGAATACGTCCTGGAGAAAAAGATGGAAAAACAACTGGAGTTCACCCTCAAAGGAAAGCGATACTCAGGCGGCTACGCGCTGATTCACACGCAGGCTAAGAACTGGATATTTATCAAGCGCCTTCCCAAGTAACAGTACATCGGCTTGACATAAAGAATAGCGAGTTTCATTCGACATTACGATAGACACTTTGACAAAAGCTGCCTCGCAGCCGTAAAATAGCTTCTACTACGCGGGAGTAACTCAGTGGTAGAGTGCCTGCCTTCCAAGCAGGTCGTCGCGGGTTCGAACCCCGTCTCCCGCTCCAAACCGTTTTCGAGGGCTCGTAGCTCAGGGGCAGAGCGGTCGGCTCATAAACGATTGGTCGCAGGTTCGAAACCTGCCGAGCCCACCATTTCGATATATCCAACAGCCTATAGAGAGTCAACCTCGAAAAGTACAAGCCCGAAAATCGCTCCTTTTTCTTCCAGCCTCAACAAGCATGAATCACAAAGCGTGGGAACAACCACACCTTTTTACCAAATAATAATTTTGCTTCCATCGGAGGATGGATACAATGCCGAGTCTTAAGTTGTGGGTCTCTTTACTGTGTCTATGAAGTGATATAATCATCGAACGCGAATAAACTCAGGAGTATCCATTAGGAAACTACGACTCAAAAATATGACACTTTCAATATCTTTTGGAAAATTTAGAGAATTTGAGGCTTACCTTCAGAAAAATGGATATGTTTTTGAAGAGCGGCCATCTCAACAGTTCTTAGCTAAAAATGCTGGCATATCAATTAATCTCTACAACACTGGTAAAATCCTCTTCGGAGGTTCCAACAAAGCTGAAATAGCGCGAGTTGAAGAATATCTCCTTTCTCTCACGGAGAATAAAAAAGGGGCAGCAAACATTAGGTATGCGGGCGATAAGATAATACTAGAATCGCCTTACAATGAAGCTTTTGTCTCAGAACTTAAATCTGGATTACAGTACCACCGATGGGTCAATGAGGAGAAACGTTGGATATTTGACAACAAGGAAAGACAAAAGTTACTAGAAATTGCCAGGAAATTCTTTCCAGTAGTTGAGCATAACCCACCTGCAGGTATCCCTATATCAGAACCTTACGTTAGTTCTGAACCTATTGAATCCCCTTCTATATTGGGATTGTCTTCTGTTTTAAAACCTGGGGCAGAAGTGGAAATATGGACTGATGGGGCTTGTGTCGTCAACCCTGGCCCTGGTGGTTATGGTGTCATGATTAAATGGCAGGGGCAAAAATGGGAAATAGCTGGAGGTTTTCGACAAACCACTAACAACAGGATGGAGATAACAGCTGCACTAGTCGCTCTTAAAGCCCTCCCTGAGAAATGTAAAGCTGTCGTGTATTCGGACTCTAGTTACCTTGTTAAGGGCTCAAAGTGGGCAAAAAGATGGGAATCAAATGATTGGATGAGGAAAGACCGGAAAACGAAAGACTGGAAAAAAGTAGTCAACGCAGACCTTTGGGAAGAAATGCTTCAATTACTTGCTCAGCGTGAAGTAAAGTTTAAGCATATTCAAGGACATAGTGGTATTATTGAGAACGAGGTATGTGACCAACTTGCAGAATCGGCAGCTCGAAAACCTGGCTTACCTGCTGACTGGGGTTATGGGGCTGATGAAGTTGACGAAACAGATTCCTCATCAAGCGAATTGGACTGGATTTAACTATTGGTCAGGTTATACCTTTTAAAGAATAGTGTGAAGGCTTTATTTCTGCCTTTCGTACAGTACCACCCACCATATTAATATCTTGGCTGGAGTTTAAACAACATGATCGTCGAAATGAAGAAAAGGGCCCCTCAGGCAGAAATAAATTGTGTAGTCGATAAAGCCAGGTCGCTGGGCTTTGAGGTCCAGTTAAACATCGGCACGGATAAGACCGTGGTCGCCATTCTGGGCAGCAATACGGGCAAAACGCCGGTTGACATCTTTGCCGTCCTTCCCGGCGTGGAGTCCGTGACCCGCATTATGAAGCCGTATAAACTGGCATCCAGGGAGTTCAAAGCCGGAAACACGCGCATTTCCGTGGGTGATGTCGAAATCGGCGGCGATAAGCTGGTGGTCATCGCCGGCCCCTGCGCCGTGGAAAGCCAAGAGCAGTTGATGCAAACCGCCTATGGTGTCAAAAAGGCCGGGGCGAGCATATTGCGGGGCGGGGCTTTCAAGCCGCGCACCTCGCCCTTCAGCTTTCAGGGCCTGAAAAAAGCGGGCCTTGAGCTGCTGAAATCCACCTCCGAGCGGTGCAAGATGCCCGTCGTAACCGAGATAGTGGATACCCACGAC
>JBEKPN010000064.1:0-6136 GCA_049520695.1 Dehalococcoidales bacterium
GGCGACGGCAAGACCAGCACCGACGCCAGCCCCACGCATGTCTACGCCAAGCCAGGTGAATACACCATCAGCCTCAAGGTGACCGACGACCGCGCCAACACCGTCACCGAGACGCGCGAGAATTACATCAAGATTACCCAGGGTGGCTGGAGCATCGGCGGCGTGGCCTCCGGGGCATGGAGCGCCCTGCTGTGGCTGGGACGCGGGCTGGTGACCATCGTCATAGGACTGGGGATATTCAGCCCGGTGATTATCGTCATCGGAGGCGTCATCTGGCTGCTGCAGCGCCGCAGGAGAGCCAAAGCCAGCTAAATCCCAAACGTAAACTGTCATTGTCGCGCTTGACACGACCATCCAGAACAAAAGACCCCTGGATTCCCGCTGGAGTTTACACTGAGCGTAGCGAATGTGCGGGAATGACAAAGGCTCCTAGCATAAAAGGGACTCGACCCATAACACGGGCTGAGTCCCTTTCATTTTTCCTCTGGCGAGGGATTCCGACGGCTCATATTGATTTTTCAGGCAAAAGTGTATAGCATAATACGGAAGTAAAATTATTTTTATATATTTTTTAGGAGAGAAACCGCCGACTTATGGAAATCGAAGAAGTACATAAAAACACCAAGCTGATGTATCAGAACAAGCCCTGGAACGTGGACAACGCCGAGTTCGTCAAACCCGGCAAGGGCCGCGCCATCTACCGCCTGCGCCTTAAAAACCTGCTGGATGGCAGCGTGCTGGATATCACTTTCCACTCGGGCGAAAAGGTGGATGAGGCCAGCATCAGCAATCAGGAGATGCAATACCTCTACAAAGAGACTGACCACTATGTTTTCATGAACACCCAGAGCTTCGAGCAGACCTTCGTCACCGCAGCCCAACTGGGCGATAAGACGCACTTCTTAAAGGAAGGCACGCTGGTCAATGTGCAACTGCTGGACGAACGGCCTATTGACATCACTATACCCACCTTCGTCGAGCTTTCTGTGGTCGAGACCGGCTCGTCCATCAAGACGGCCACCGTCACCGCCCAGAACAAATCCGCTAAACTGGAAACGGGCTATAGCGTCGACGTCCCCACCTTCATCAAAGAAGGCGACGTGCTCAAGATAGACACACGCACTGGCGGCTACGTAGAAAGACTGAGCACCAAGAAGTAGCCTATGCCGGCCGAACGGGAGCGCCTGGTACAGATTAAAAGCAACCTCAAGCGCCGCGCTCAGATATATGACCTCGCCCGCGAGTTTTTCCGCGGGCGAGGCTTTTTAGAAGTGGAAACCCCGATCCGCGTGCCGGTTATCGCGCCCGAGATAAATATCACGCCTGTCGAGAGCGACGGCTGGTACCTTATAACATCCCCCGAGCTGCACATGAAGCGCCTGCTGGCGGCCGGATATTCCCAGATTTTCCAGATAAGCCGCTGCTTCCGCAAAGGAGAAAACGGCCGCCTGCATAACCCGGAATTCAGCCTGCTGGAATGGTACCGCGCGGGCGCAGGCTGCATGGATATGATAAGTGACACCGAGCAACTGGTGACAATGCTCGTCAGAAAACTGAGAACGGGCAGCATCCTCAGCTATCAGGGGCATGTCATAGACCTCAGGCTGCCCTGGCCGCGGCTGAGTGTCAAACAGGCTTTCCTGAAGAGCGCCTGCTGGGACCCGGTGGCGGCTTACGATGCCGAGCATTTTGACCACGATATGGCCACGCTGGTGCTGCCCGAGCTGGAGACGGGACGGCCAACGGTACTCATGGAGTACCCTGCCGCCGCTGCCTCGCTGGCGCGGCTCAAACCAGGCGACCCTCAGGTGGCCGAGCGGGCCGAGGTGTTCATCGGCGGGCTGGAACTGGCCAATGCCTACAGCGAGCTGACCGACCGCGAGGAACAGCAGAAGCGTTTCGCAGCCGAAATAGAGCAGATAGAACACCAACAGGGAAGGAAAATTAAAATGCCCGAGTCTTTTATCGAAGCAGTGGGATTCATGCCGCAGTGCGGCGGCATCGCGCTGGGAATGGAGAGGCTGGTCATGCTTTTATGCGACGCGGGCTCTATCGATGAAGTGACGGCTTTTACGGCGGGGAATATATGAGCATACTGTCACGCGACGACATTTTGGCATTAATTCAAGGAGACCCGCCACTTATCGAGTGCTATCTCGACCTTGAAACGCAGCTCCAGACGAACGGCTTCGACCTGAGCCTGCGCAGTGTTTCCCTTTTCACCTCGGCCGGAAAACTGGCGCTGGACAACCGTGGTCGCATCCTCTCGCGGCAAAAGCGGCTGGATTTCAACTCCGATGGAGTGCGGCATCTCGCCCCGGGGGCCTACAGCATCACTTACAACGAAATCGTGCACCTGCCCAAAGACATCATGGCGCTGGGGCTGTCGCGCTCCAGCCTGCTGCGAAACGGGGCCAGTTTACACACGGCCGTCTGGGATGCGGGGTACTCCGGGCGCTCGGAGTCGCTGCTGGTGGTACACAACCCACTCGGGCTGGATTTGGAAAAGAATGCGCGGGTGCTTCAACTGGTATTTTCGAAACTGACGGGTAAGAGCCAGGGCTATCAGGGGATGTACCAGGGGGAGAATAGCGGCTAGGCCACCACATTAAGGGCGGCCGGCACGACCTGGAAGGTGACCGGGCCCTCACCGAGCAGCTCGCCGTCGGCCTGCAGCAGGATGCGTTGGTCGCATTCTATGGTGATTTTTTCGGCTTTTTCCATGCGCACCTTGGGGTGCGTTATATGTGTTCCCTTATAAACGCGCGGGAATACCTGTAAAAGCTCGGCTTTGCCTACATCTCCGATGGTGACCACGTCGAGGTGACGGTCACTGAGTTCGGCTTCCGGAGCTATGCGCATGCCCCCGCCGAAGTAAGCCCCGTTGGAAACCACCACGCTGAGGACGCGGCGTGCTTCCTCGCGGCCGTCGATGTTCATGCGGATGTCCTTATTGCGGTACCCTGGAAGCGTTTTGAGAAGCGCCAATACGAAGGGCACGGTGTTTCCCATAAAGCGCGGGACACTCTTGCTGGCCTCGGTCACTTCGGCATCGAAGCCCACGCCGGCACCGTTGATAAAATAGCGTCTGGCGGTCTTGCCGTTCTGCTCAAATTCCACCAGGCCGACGTCTATGAGAGAGCGGCGGTTACCCATAACACATTTGCAAGCCTTGATGTAATCCCTGGGGATGCCCATGCTCCGGATGAAATCATTGCCTGTACCGGTGCTGACTACACCCAGGGTGGTGGCACCGGCGTTGGGGGAATTGAGGAGGCCGTTGGCCACTTCGTGGATGGTACCGTCGCCGCCGACGGCTACGAGAAAAAGGTAACCATCGCTGGTTGCCAGACGCGCCAGCTCGGAGGCATGACCGACTCCTTCAGTGTACTGGAAATCGAAGGACAAGCCGTTCTCCCGCAGCAAACTCTGAATATGGGGCCACTGGCGGAAGGTGGATTTATTGGCACCGGCCACCGGGTTTACGATTACTTTAGCGTGGGCTTTGGCCATTTATTTACCTGTCCGGTAAAACGACACTATTATACCATGAAGCACAAGCGATCAGTCCAAGAAGACTATTGTGTTCGATGGTTTGGGCAACTGCTCGAAGGCAATGCCCGCCTCCCGAAACATCTCCTGGAAGGATTTGTCAGCGTATTGGCCGAAGCTGACATAGCGCTTTATGCGGGCGTTGGTGAGCATTTTGGCGCACAGGACGCACGGCGTGTGAGTGGCGTAAACGGTGGCCCCTTCCAGGCTCACTCCATGAAGCGCCGCCTGTATAATAACATTCTGCTCGGCATGTACAGCGCGGCAAATTTCATGGCGCGTGCCGGACGGTATATGCAGTTCGTCTCGCAGACAACCCAGCACTAGGCAATCCTGCAGCCCTGACGGCGCCCCGTTATAACCCGTCGACAGGATATGCTTGTCCTTCACCGCCACCGCGCCCACGTTATGCCTCCGGCAAGTGGAGCGCTCCGCCACCACAGCCGCCACCTTTAAGAAATACTCATCCGAATGAGGCCGGCTCAAGGCTGTTTCTCCATGCTGGAGATGATCTTTTTGGTCTCTTTTTCAAGGTCTTTCAGCGATCCCTCATTGATGATAGTGTAGTCAGCCATCGCGATTGCACCGGCTTTATTTAAATGTGTAATTTCGGTTTCATCGCGGCTATAGGCTTCTTTCAGCGTAAGGGGGCGCACCGGGCGCTGAGAGAGGCGGGCGTAGCGCGTGGCAGGCGATGACCATACAGCCACCACGCGGAAATTCTGATGGTAGTAATTGCTGAGGAACGTGTATTCCTCCCACGAGTAGAGCCCATCGACCACTACGGGGGTGGTTTTAAGCGCTAGGTCGATCTTCGACAGGTTGAGCATGGCATAGGCTTCCATGCCGTAGCGCTGGCGCAGGGCCTCGCGCATGCGGCGTTCGTTTTCCTCGGTAAGGGCCAGCCCCTGTTTTTGAAGTTCCTCATCCGTGACATCTCCAAAACGGATCCTGACAAAACCCTTGCTCTCAAATACGCGGGAGACTTCAGACTTACCGGCACCGGCCATACCGACGATAGCAACAACTAACATAATGCTCCTTAAAGTCCGATAATGGGCTAATTATAGGCGAAAGGCTGGGTCTATCACAACACAAAGCTATAATTGTTTATTTACCCCGGCGAGATGCTGCTGAACTCGCAAGATAGGTAATGTCTCGAAAGTATTGGGGTTCTTATGCATCGAGTACAAAAACATTCTGGTATTATCACTAAGCCATACTCTCAGCGCCCACAATCCGATTACAGCCCCCTGTACCTGTCTCTGAGTACGATTACCTGCGCAAAGCGGAATTTGAATTCTGACGCCCTACATTCCCAGAGCTGTGCTATAATGCCCTCGTTGACTATGGAAGACATAAATCTGGCGCGTGAAATCAAAGAGCGTTTACCGGCCAGGGCACTTACTGTCATAGAAAAAGCCGGGACCCTGGTATGCAGGCGGGGCGAGAGACTCTACCTGGTCGGTGGAGCGGTACGCGACCTGCTGCTGGAAAAGCCCGTATTAGATATAGACCTGGTGCTGGAGGGTGACGCCATCCTTCTGGCAAATGAACTGGCTCAAGGCGAAGATGTCAAAATTACGAGTCACAAACCTTTTCTTACGGCCGGCCTCCGCTGGCCTGACATCAGTCTTGACCTGACCACTGCACGGCGGGAGTGCTATGCCCGCCCTGGCGCGCTGCCTGCGGTCGAGCCCGGTAATCTCAAGGAGGACCTTTTACGCCGGGATTTCAGTATAAATGCCATGGCGGTGTCTTTAAACCAGGAAGACTACGGACGACTGATAGATTTTCACGGCGGGTTGGACGACCTTCACCACAAACTCATCCGCACCCTGCATGAAAAGAGCTTCAGCGATGACGCCACACGTATCTGGCGCGCCGTGCGCTACGAGCAGAGACTGGATTTCCGTATCGAAGCCGGAACGCAAATTCTGCTTCAGCGGGATCTCTCCATACTCAAAACCATCAGCGGCGACAGGATATGGTACGAGCTCGAATGCGCCTTCGGCGAGGAACTGCCGGAGAAGGTCTTCGCGCGCGCCGGAGAACTCGGATTGCTGGCATATCTTAACCCCGCCCTTAGCGTTGACGGCTGGCTGCCGGCTTGGTTCGATGAAGCACGGCGCATAAGTCTGCCTCAAAAGCCGCCCATCGGGCTTCACCTGGCCCTGCTGACCTATAGGCTAAACACAGAGGCGATTGAGCAGCTTATCGACTATCTAAAACTTGATAAGACTCTGTCCCGTACTCTGCGCGACAGCCAGAGAATTAAAACTGACATCGAGGTATTATCCGAGGAAATCATGCAACCAAGCGCCATCTATCAGTATCTGCACGGCCACTCCAACGAAGCGATAAAGACTAATCTCATCGCTAGCGAGTCAGCAGAGGTACGCCGTAATACTCAACTGTACCTGGACGAGTTACGTTATGTCAAGACTTCGCTCAACGGGGACGACCTGATTTCACTGGGCATAAAACAGGGGCCGAGCATCAAGCTGCTGCTCGGCCTGTTGCTGGACGCCAGGCTGGACGGCGAGGTCACCAGTCGCGAAGATGAAGTGCGGCTGCTAAAACA
>JBEKPN010000065.1:0-6029 GCA_049520695.1 Dehalococcoidales bacterium
TTACCCCGCACTACCAGGATTGTCATTAGGTCTCCCTTTCTTAAAGGGAGATTTAGGGGTTTTTCGTTTAACACCACAAATCTCAAATCCGCTCCAAGAGATTGACATGTCTCTTGCAATAAACTAAAGTAGTTTAATCTTCAAAAATTTTGAGGAGTTGGAATATGTACTGCAACAATTGCGGCGCGCCAAACCCGGATGATAGTGCCTTTTGCAACAAATGCGGCAACAGGCTCTTGCCGCAGCAAAGTATGCCTCAACAGTCTCAGGGGACAGCCGCGCCCGCCCGCAAGACCAATGGACTGGCAATCGCCGCTCTTGTCCTGGGTATCGCCAGCTTCCTGCCGCCCTTCGCCATCTGTTCGATCCCGGCAATAATCCTGGGCGTTATCGCCCTCAACCAGATCAAGAAAGAGCCCGCTGTCGAAGGCAAAGGCATGGCGATGGCTGGACTCATATGCGGGTCCATCGTTCTGTTCCTTTGGATATGCCTGATAATCTTTGGAATAGTCGTAGCGATAACAGATTCTTCGACCTCGTCAGATTTCTGGGTATCCGCTTTAACTGTTTCAGCTTTGATCTAACGCTAGATTCTCCCTGTAAATAATAAGGGAGCGACCTTAACTGGTCGCTCCCTTAAATTTTCTTGCCTTTCTTAATCTATACGGGAGTTGAAATCGAAGGCTCGGCTTGCCCGCCATCACCTGAGGGCCCGACGGCGAAGAAGGGCAGCGCATTTTCTTTCTTGGCCGCTTCCTTTTGAGCTGCTAGGGCGTGTGCCTCTTCATCGGCTTCCAGGCAGGCATGGCAGCGTGCCGGGATGAGCTTGCCGATGATGACGTTCTCCTTTAGACCTACCAGGCGGTCCACCTTGCCGTGGATGGCGGCCTCGGTGAGCACGCGTGTAGTCTCCTGGAAGGAGGCTGCCGCCAGCCAGCTCTCGGTAGAGAGCGAAGCGCGGGTTATGCCCATCAGCACTGTCTGCGCTGTGGCGGGTTCGCCGCCCTCGGCCAGCACCTTGGCATTATTCTCCTCAAAGCGATATCTATCAATCAGCTCTCTGGGTATGAAGTCGGTATCACCGGTGGAATCTATGCGCACCCTCGAAAGCATCTGGCGCACGATAACCTCGATGTGCTTGTCGTTGATGTGCACGCCCTGCGAACAGTACACCTTCTGCACCTCGTCCACCAGGTAGCGCTGCACGGCATCCTTGCCCAGTACGGAGAGGATGTCCTGCGGGTTTATGGAGCCATCGGTGAGCTGCTGGCCAGCCTTTACAATGTCACCGGTAACCACGCGGATGTGGGTGGCCGCCGGTACGACGTATTTGCGCTCATCCGCTTCTTCGTAGCGGATGGCCAGTTTGCCGCCCTCAATCTGTACCTCGCCGGACACGCGGGCCACTATAGGCTCGGCCGTGATTTCGCTGTTGCCTTTCTTGTCGGCCTTGGGGGCGGCCAGTACCCTGCCGACCTCCACACTGGCGCCGTCCTTCACCTGGGCATGCCAGCCCTTGGGCAGCAGATACTCGTCGCGGAACATCTCGGAACTGGAGATGGTTATCCAGCGCCCGTCTTCGTTCTCAACGATCTCGGCCACGCCTTCGATCTCGGAGATAATGGCCTGCGCTTTGGGCGGGCGGGCTTCGAAAAGTTCCTCCACGCGGGGCAGACCGGAGGTGATATCCAGACCCACCACGCCGCCGGTATGGAAAGTACGCAGTGTGAGCTGGGTGCCGGGTTCACCGATGCTCTGGGCAGCTACAATGCCGACGGCGGTGAACATGTCGATAGGCCGTCCACGGCCCAGGTCGCGCCCGTAGCACCTCTGGCAGACGCCCCGGCGCGACTGGCAGGAGAGTGGCGAGCGTACATGCGCCCGTTTCATGCCAGCTTCCATTATTCTGGTAGCCTTGACCTCATCTATTTCTTCGTCGCGATCGACGATGACCTCGCCGGTACGGGGATCAGCAATTGGACTGGCGGCCAGGCGGCCTGTTATGCGGTCGCTGAAAACCGGCAGAACGCCCTTTTCTGTGGGCTCGTCGATCCAGGTGCCGATGGTATCCCCACAGTCAATCTCGCGTACGATAACATCCTGAGTGACGTCCACCAGGCGGCGCGTCAGATAGCCCGAGCCTGAGGTACGTAGCGCGGTGTCAGCCAGTCCCTTGCGTGCGCCATGCGTCGAGATAAAGTATTCCAGCGTGCTCAGGCCCTCGCGCAGCGAGGACTTGATGGGGAAGTCAATAATCTTACCTGAAGGGTTGGTCATCAGACCACGCATGCCTGCCATCTGGGTAATCTGTGAGATGTTACCCTTAGCGCCTGAGGTGGCCATCATGTAGACTGAACCTTGGCGGTTCATGGATTCCGCGATGGACTGCTTGATGCGGTCAGTAGTCTGCATCCAGACATCTACGATGCCCTTGTAACGCTCGTCGTCAGTGATAAGGCCATCGAAATGTTGTCCGTCAAGAATGGAGGAGCGTTCCTCCGCCTGCTCCAGCAGCTTGGATTTGTTGGCGGGTACCTCGACATCGCTCATGGAGATGCTAATACCTGAGCGCATAGCGTATTTAAAGCCCAGATCCTTGAGACCGTCGAGCACCACTGCCATGGCCTCGTCCGAGGCCAGCATCTTATAGCAGCGGGCAATAAGTCCCTTGAGAGCGCCTTTGTCGATATTCTGGTTGATAAAGCCCAGTTCTTGCGGCAGGATGTCATTGAAAATGATGCGACCCACAGTAGTGCGAATGCGATTTCCGATGCTGTCGCGCACATCTATCTCTGCGCGCAGGTCCACCTCGCCCAGCTCAAAAACCAGCTTGGCCTCTTCTAAACTGCCGAAGTGCATGTTCTCGCCCTTGCCCTTGGGCCGAATGGTGGTCAGGTAATAGCAGCCAAACACCATATCCAGTGTGGGCGCCACAACGGGATCGCCGCAACTGGGCAGCAGCATGTTATGGATGGAAAGCATCATCTCTCGCGCCTCTTTGATAGAGGCCCTGGAAAGCGGCACATGCACAGCCATCTGGTCGCCATCGAAGTCGGCGTTAAAAGCGGTGCACACCAGCGGGTGTACCTGGATGGCACTGCCATCGATGAGCACCGGTTCGAAAGCCTGGATGCTCAAGCGGTGCAAGGTGGGAGCGCGGTTGAGCATGACAGGGCGCTCTTTGACCACCTCTTCCAGCACGTCGTAGACCTCTGGCTTGGGGCGTTCAACCTGTCGGCGGGCGCTTTTAATGTTAGAGGCCAGGCCATCAACCACCAGGCGGTGCATAACAAAGGGTTTGAAAAGTTCGAGCGCCATGCGCCGCGGGAGCCCACACTGATTGAGTTTAAGGCCGGGGCCGACTACAATGACAGAACGACCGGAATAGTCCACGCGCTTACCCAACAGGTTCTGTCGGAAGCGTCCCTGCTTGCCGCGCAGCATGTCGGAAAGCGATTTGGCTTTATGGTCTCCGCTGACCGAGACGGCACGCCCGCGGCGCCCATTGTCGATGAGCGAGTCCACGGCTTCCTGCAGCATGCGCTTTTCGTTGCGCACGATGATCTCCGGAGCGCCGATCTCCATAAGGTGGCGCAGGCGATTGTTGCGGTTGATGACGCGGCGGTAGAGATCGTTCAGGTCACTGGTGGCGAAACGGCCGCCGTCGAGCTGCACCATGGGGCGCAGGTCTGGAGGAAGCACGGGTAGAACGGTAATCACCATCCATGCAGGTTTGTTAGACGAGCGGCGAAAAGCCT
This sequence comes from Dehalococcoidales bacterium, assembly GCA_049520695.1. GTDB lineage: Bacteria > Chloroflexota > Dehalococcoidia > Dehalococcoidales > UBA1222 > SURF-27. The sequence goes on from JBEKPN010000065.1 coordinate 3,759, forward strand.
CCACCAATTGTAATTGCTTGGCAGCCTTGCGGCGGCGCTGGCCGGAGGAGGAGTGAGTTTCCTGTATCAACTGGCTGCGCATGTCGTCCAGTTCGATAGCACCGAGGAGTTTAAGGATAGCCTCGGCTCCCATGCCGGCTTCGAACGCCTGGCCATAGCTCGTTTTAATCTCCTGGTACTGGTTCTCGGTGAGCAGAGTGCCTTTGCGCAGGTCTTTGAGCTGCTCGATTTTCGAGGGAAGCTCGTCTTCCATGCGGGCGCGTTCGGCATCGAAGCTGCGCCTCAGATGGTTGACCTCTTCCACTGTAGCCTGGTTTTGCTCCAGGTCGGACACCTTGCTTTCTATCTTATTTTTGCGCTCCGTCATGTCGGAGTCAAACTGTGTCTCGATGAGGCGGATGGCTTCCCGGCGCGCTTCTTCATTGACGGAGGTTACGATGTAGTGAGAGAAATAGATAACTCGCTCCAGACTGCGCGCCGAGAGGTCCAGAAGCAACCCAACGCGGCTGGGTATGCCACGGGCGAACCAGATATGGCTCACCGGGCACGCCAGTTCTATGTGCCCCATGCGCTCGCGGCGCACTTTGGCGCGGGCGATCTCCACGCCGCACTTGTCGCATATGATGCCCTTGAAACGCACGCGCTTGTATTTTCCGCAAGCACATTCGAAGTCCTTGATGGGGCCGAAAATACGTTCACAGAAAAGCCCGTCGCGCTCAGGCTTGAGCGTGCGGTAGTTGATGGTCTCCGGCTTGGTTACCTCGCCATAGGACCAGCTTAATATCTGTTCCGGTGAAGCCAGCGAAACGCGCACTGCATCGAAATCATTAACTTCCAGCATTATCTTCTTCTCCTGTGTGAGCTATCGCCGTATCGGCGGCCATCAGGGAAGCTGCACTGTCCAGAGTGGGCAGATCCCTTTCGGATTCGCCGGCTTCTTTAACCTTGTCGGCTGAGGCAGCCTTTTCTTCCTCGTTGAGGACTTCGACGGAAAGTCCCAGGCTTTGCAGTTCTTTTACCAGAACTTTGAAGGACTCCGGCACACCAGGAGGTAGGATATCCTCGCCCTTGACGATAGCCTCGTAAGTCTTGGAACGGCCGGTGACGTCGTCGGACTTGGTAGTAAGCATCTCCTGCAAGTTATGTGCCGCGCCGTAGGCTTCTAGCGACCAGACCTCCATTTCGCCAAAACGTTGGCCGCCGAACTGGGCCTTGCCGCCCAGCGGCTGCTGCGAAATTAGCGAATATGGACCTGTGGCACGGGCATGCACTTTGTCTTCCACCAGGTGGATAAGTTTCATCATGTAGATGTTGCCCACTGTCACCGGTTGATCGAACATCTCGCCGGTGCGCCCGTCGCGCAGTTGCACCTTACCGCCAATAGGCGATGGCAGGTTCTTTTCTTCGCTTATCTGGCGCACCTGTTTTTCCAATTCCTTGATACCCAGCTTATGGCTGGCGACGCCCTGCGCTTCAAGCCAGAGTTTCAGGCAGATAGTGCGCGCCTCGCCCCTGTGCTCGCGGTTAAAGGCTTTTTCGCCGTCGTAGCCTTTGCTCTTAATCCATGCCTTAGTCCTAGCCAGGTCGAACGAAGTACTTTGATTGTCGGCGTCCATATTGACGGTACCGGCCTGCTGAGCCATCCAGACGCGCGCCAGTCCGTCTTCAATATCCAGGTCGGTAGCGCCATCGAAAACCGGCGTGATTGCCTTGAAACCCAGCAGCTGTCCCACCCAGCCCAGGTGAGTCTCAAGTATCTGGCCCAGGTTCATGCGGGAGGGCACGCCGATGGGATTAAGCACGATGTCGACAGGAGTGCCGTCGGGCAGGTAGGGCATGTCTTCGACGGGGGCTACGATGGAGATAACACCCTTATTGCCATGGCGTCCTGCCAGCTTGTCGCCCACCGAAATCTTGCGCTTCTGCGCCACCCATACCTGAACCCATTTGTTAACTCGCACGGGCAGATCATCGCCGTCCTCGCGTGAGAAAATGCGCACGTTGATGACCTTGCCCGACTCGCCGTGCGGCACGCGCAGCGAAGTGTCCTTTACCTCACGTGCCTTTTCACCGAAGATAGCACGAAGCAGCTTTTCCTCAGCAGAGAGTTCGGTCTCGCCCTTGGGGGTGATCTTGCCCACCAGGATATCGCCGGGTTCAACCTCGGCTCCCACACGGATAATGCCGACCTCGTCAAGCTCGCGCAGATTTTCCTCGCCCACGTTGGGAATATCGCGCGTTATTTCTTCAGGGCCCAGTTTGGTATCGCGC
>JBEKPN010000066.1:0-6021 GCA_049520695.1 Dehalococcoidales bacterium
GCCGGAGTGGAGGCGCAAAGCGAGACCGTCTGGCGCCAGGCCGACCGGTACGGCGTGCCGCGCATCTGCTTCGTCAACAAGCTCGACAGCACCGGCGCCGACTTTTTCCGCTGTGTCGCCATGATAGAGGACCGCCTCAAGGCCAAGCCCATCCCGGTGCAACTGCCGCTGGGTAAGGAAATTAACTTCCGCGGCGTGATTGACCTTATTGAGGGTCATGCCGTCGTTTTCGAAGGCAAGCCGGATGACCCCCCCAGGATTATAGAAATACCCGCCTCGGAGCAGGCTCGCTATGAAGAGCACCGCCACAAGATGATCGAGCGCCTGGCCGAGGAAGACGACCATATTATGAACTGCTATCTCGAAGGAACCGAGATCAGCAAAGCAGACATCAAAGCGGCCCTGCGGCGGGTAGCCCTTATCGGCAAAGCCATTCCCGTGCTGTGTGGCTCAGCCCTTAAAAACAAGGGAGTACAGCTTTTGCTCGACGGCGTGATAGACTTTCTGCCCTCGCCCATGGATATGCCTCCTATCGAGGCTATCGAAGTTCGTACGGGCAGCAAAGTACCGCGCCCAGCCAGCGACGACGTTCCTTTTGCGGCACTGGCCTTTAAAGTAGTAGCCGACCCGTTCGTGGGCCGCCTGGTTTACCTGCGAATTTATTCCGGAACGGTAAAAGCCGGTGCCTCCGTATTCAATTCTACCCGTGGCGATAAAGAGCGTATCGGGCGTCTCCTGATGATGCACGCCAACCGTCATGAGGAGATAGAAGAGGCTGACGCCGGGTCCATCGTGGCGACCATGGGCAGTAAGAATACCTTTACCGGCGATACCCTGTGCGATCCGGTTCATCCGGTCTTGCTGGAGTCCATCCGCTTCCCCGAACCGGTGCTATCTGTGGCCATCGAACCCAGGACGCGCGCCGATAGGGACAAGATGATAGAAGGGCTGACCAAACTGGCAGAGGAAGACCCGACATTCAAAGTGGCTTTCAACGACGAAACAGGACAGACTGTTATATCCGGTATGGGTGAGCTTCACGTAGATGTGCTGGTAAGCCGGCTGCTAAGCGAATACAAGGTGGGAGCTAATATCGGTCAGCCCAAGGTGGCTTACAAGGAAACCATTACGGATCCAGTCAAGGTTGAAGGCAGATTTGTACATCAGAGCGGAGGCCGAGGCCAGTACGGCCATGTAAAGGTAGAATTTGCCCCAGCTGAACCGGGTAAAGGCTTCGAATATATAGATAAGGTGCGCGGCGGAACCCTTCCCCGCGAGTTTATCAAAGCAGCCGGCGAGGGTATCAAAGAGGCCATGGAGACCGGCGGCCTGGCGGGTTATCCCGTAGTGGATATCAAGGCCACCATCTACGACGGCAGCTTCCATGAGGTTGACTCTAACGATATGGCCTTCAAGATGGCCGGTTCGTTGGCGCTTAAAAACGGTTTACATAAAGGCAACTCAATCATACTTGAACCCATAATGAAGGTTGAGATAGTTACTCCCGAGCAATTTATGGGCGATATCATCGGCGATCTCAATGCCCGCCGGGGGCGAATCGAGTCCATTGAAACACGCGGGGACACTACAACTATACACGGCATCGTGCCCCTGTCCAAAACCTTTGGCTACTCTACGGACCTGCGTTCCATGACGCAGGGACGCGCCACTTACTCTCTCGAGTTCCATCAATACCAGCAGGTTCCGGCGGCTCTGGCAGAGGAAATCAAGGCCGAGACCGCGGGCAAAAGCTAGTTAGTGAGGCAAGTGCAAATGACAACCAAGCAGAAAATACGCATCAAGCTCAAAGGGTTCGATCACCGCATACTGGACCAGGCGGCGCGCCAGATAGTAGAGGCGCTGGAAAAAACCGGCGCGGTGGTTACCGGACCGGTGCCGCTGCCGACACGCATCAAGAAGTTCAGCGTCATCCGCAGCTCCTTCATCGACAAAGACTCCCAGGAGCAGTTCGAGGTGCGCACTCACAAACGGATTATAGATATTGTGGAAACCACGTCCAAGACCATAGATGCCCTTACCAACCTCAACCTGCCTTCGGGCGTGGGCATAGATATTAAATCGCAGTAAGGTACGACGATGATGCAAGGAATTATAGGACGCAAACTAGGCACGACACAGTTCTTTGGCGAAAAGGGAAATGCCGAAGCAGCCACCATGATAGAGGCCGGCCCTTGCACTGTGGTGCAGGTAAAGACATCGGAAAATGACGGCTATGTAGCAGCCAAGCTGGGGTTTGGTGCGGCCAAAAAATTGAATTCGGTTCAAAAGGGCCAGAGTAAGGGACTGGGTGAATTCAAGTACCTCAGGGAATTCCGACTGGAGACGGCCGAGGGCGTCAAAGTGGGCGACAAGCTGGATGTCAGCCTGTTCAAGCCCGGCGACAAGATCACCGTTACCGGGATTTCCAAGGGTCGCGGCTTCGCCGGCGGCGTCAAGCGCTATCATTTTCACGGCGGTCCCAAGACCCACGGCCAGTCCGACCGCAACCGCGCACCGGGCTCCATCGGTTCCACCACCACCCCCGGCCGTGTATACAAGGGCACTCGCATGGCCGGTCACATGGGGGATGACAGGGTCACCGTGCGCAACATGGAGGTCCTCAAGGCCGACGTGGAGCGCAACCTTCTTCTGGTAAAGGGCCCGGTACCTGGAGCCAAGAACGGACTACTTTTAATCGGTAAGTCCAGTGGGAGAAACAAGTGAACATTCCGGTTTATAACATGGCCGGCGAGGTAATACGCCACATCGACATCAGCGACGTGGTCTTCGCCCAATCATTTAACTATGCGGTGGTCCATCAGGCGCTGGTAGCCCAGCGTGGCAACGCGCGCCAAGGTACATCCGACACCAAGACGCGCAGCGAGGTGGCCGGCAGCACCAAGAAGCTGTATGCCCAGAAGCACACCGGGCGCGCCCGCGCTGGCTCCATCAAGAGCGGCCTCAGGCGCGGTGGAGGCATCATCTTTGGCCCCCATCCGCGCGACCTGTCGGTGGCGCTGCCTAAGAAGATGCGCCGATTGGCCATCAAGTGCGTGCTCTCGTCCAAGGCTTCCGAGCAGGGGCTGGTAGTGCTGGACGAGCTCAAGCTCGATGAGCCCAAGACCAAAGGGATTGTTGGTGTCCTGAAAGCGCTGGGTATCGAGAGCGCCATTCTGGCGCTTCCCGAAGTGGACGAGGTTATCGTAAAGAGCGCGCGCAATTTGCCCACTGTCAAGACCATGCCGGCGAAACTGCTTAACGTGGCCGACATGCTGACCTATGAGAAGCTGCTTATTACAGAAACCGCCCTGCGGCAGATTGAAGAGCTGTGGGGAGGAGCCGTTTAATGAAAGAGATACAGGTCTACGAAGTATTGCGCAAGCCGCTTATCACCGAGAAGAACACCATGCTGCAAAGCCAGGGTAAGTATGCCTTCGAAGTAGCAATCGGCGCTAACAAGGCTCAGGTAAAACAGGCCGTTGAAAAAGCCTTCAAGGTTACCGTTACCGGGGTTAACGTAATAACCGTTCATGGTAAAACGCGCCGGGCAGGACGGCGCATGATGACCACACCGCCATCTAAAAAGGCTATTGTTACGCTCAAACCCGGCGACAAAATAGAGCTTTTTGAAGGCGTCTAAGGAGTAGGATAGGACATGGGCATTAGAATTTATCGCCCAACCTCGCCGGGGCGGCGGGGAATGACCGGGCTGACTTATGAAGAGATAACCAAGAAGGCTCCCGAAAAGGCGCTGGTTGTTCCGCAGAAACAGAGAGCGGGACGTAATGTGCAGGGCAAGGTGACCGTACGCCACCGCGGCGCGGGTGTTAAGCGCATGCTGCGCGTCGTTGATTTCAAGCGCGACAAGGCCGGAGTTCCGGGACGAGTAGCGGCTATAGAGTATGACCCCAACCGCTCGGCCAATATCGCTCTCGTCTTTTATGCCGACGGCGACAAGCGCTACATAGTCTCTGCCAGCGGGATGAACGTCGATGATGTCATCAAAGTAGCGGACGATGCCGATCTCAAACCGGGCAACACGCTGCCTCTGAAGAATATGCCGACCGGTACCCTCATCCATAATATCGAGACCGAGGTGGGGCGCGGCGGCAAGCTGGTGCGCAGCGCGGGTACTGTCGCCCAGCTTGTGGCCAAGGAAGGCGACTATGTGCTTATCAGGCTGCCCTCAGGCGAGATGCGGCGCGTACGCGGCGAGTGCCGGGCGACGGTCGGGCAGGTGGGTAACCTGGAACACTCCAACGTCAAGATGGGCAAGGCCGGGCGCAACCGCCTCAAAGGCTGGCGGCCGGCGGTACGCGGCTCGGCTATGTCGCCCAGGGACCATCCTCATGGCGGCGGCGAGGGCCGTACCCCCATTGGTATGCCAGGACCCAAAACGCCCTGGGGCAAACCGGCGCTGGGTTACAAGACACGCAAACCCAAGCATTCGGATAAACTGATTGTTAAACGGCGAGGTAAATAAATGTCAAGGTCAGTAAAAAAGGGACCGGCCATAGATGTCAAGCTGATGAAGAAGGTAGACGACGTCAACAGAGCGGGTAAAAAGGTGGTTATCAAGACCTGGGCGCGCTGGTCGACTATTCTTCCGCAGATGGTGGGCCTGAACATCGGAGTGTATGATGGCCGGCGTCATGTGCCTATCTTCATCACCGAGAACATGGTGGGACACAAGCTGGGTGAGTTTGCCGCAACACGCACCTTCCGCGGGCATTCCACTAAGGTGGAAAAAACGACTCAGGTGCAGAGCTAAGGAAAGGGTCATGGAAGTAAAGTCGGTAGCCAAAGACACGGGGGTATCTTCGCGCAAGGTAAGGCTGTTGCTAGACCTGGTGCGCGGCAAGAAGGTGGAAGAGGCTTTGACCATGCTCAAGTTCGCTGCGTCGCCTTCAGCTAAAATAGTGGCCAAGGTGGTTAAAACGGCGGCGGCTGATGCCGAGAATAATTTCCACCTGACCCCGGCGGGTTTGAAAATTGTTAAGATTTATGCCGATGACGCCCCCATGCTGAAACGCTTTCAGCCGAGGGCACGCGGTAGAGCTGATAAGGTCTTGAAACGTTCCAGCCATATCACTGTCGTCGTGGCGGAGCAGGAGGGTTAATGGGGCGCAAAGTTCATCCGATGGGGTTCCGTCTTGGCGTCATCCGGGACTGGCAGTCCAAGTGGTATGATGACAAGCACTATGCTGAATTCATACTGGAGGATGTCAAGCTCAGGCGGGCCGTGCAGTCCAAATACAACGACGCTGGTATTTCGCTGGTGGAGATCGAGCGTCAGGCCAACAAGGTGTCGGTGACCATTCACACCGCGCGCCCGGGCATCGTCATAGGCCGCGGCGGCCAGCGCGTCGAAGAGATGCGCCAGTATCTGGAGGGCGTTCTGGGCGGCAAGAAGATACAGCTGGATATCCGCGAGATCCGCCAGCCGGAGTTGGACGCCTATCTGGTGGCCCGTTCGGTGGCTGAGCAGATGGAGCGCCGCGTGGCCTACCGCCGCGCCATGAAACAGAGCATTTTCCGCACGCTTCAGGCGGGTGCCAAGGGTATGAGAATTCTTTGCTCAGGACGTCTGGGTGGCGTCGAAATCGCGCGCCGTCAGCTGATGCATCAGGGACGGGTACCACTGCAAACTCTGAGAGCAGACGTGGATTATGGATTTACCGAGGCGCACACCACGCTGGGGCGCATCGGTGTCAAGGTATGGATTTACCGCGGCGACATCTTTCCTGCGGTTGAGGCTGCTGGGGAAGTGATGGTTGTTGAGGCTCCCGTGGTCACCGCCACAATATCGACTGCTCCCTCTCCTGCTGCTCCTGCTAAGGATATGACCATGGCCGAGGCGGTTGCCCGCATGGCTGAAACTCCGGCAAAGGATACCGCTGAAGTCCCTGCTGCCGAGGTGAAGAAACCCAGAGCCAGGAAGAAGGCCGCCGAAGCTCCTGCCGTCGAGGCAAAGGAGACCGTAGCGGAGATACCGGCCAAGGCTGCGGCTGCTAAAAAAGA
>JBEKPN010000067.1:0-6020 GCA_049520695.1 Dehalococcoidales bacterium
GTTGCATGCGGAGGAGGCGGGATCCCCATAATCGAGGAGAACGGAAACGCGGTTGGAGTTGAAGCCGTCATCGACAAAGACCTAGCAGGTCAAAGACTCGCGACACTTATCGGCGCTAACATATTCATAGTCTTGACAGATGTCAATGGTGCCTACGTTAACTATGGAAAACCCAATCAGCGTTCAGTAAGAAGAATGACCGTGCAGAAATGCAGAAAGTTCCTTGAGCAAGGTCAGTTTCCTTCAGGGAGCATGGGTCCGAAAATCGAGAGCGCGATCAAATTCCTGGAGTCCGGAGGCAAACGTGCTATAATTAGCTCTCTAGAGAAAGCTGAAGAAGCCCTTGCTGGAAAGGCAGGCACCACAATCGTACCCTGATTGCTGTACTACTATAATCCTCTAAGAAAAAATCGTAAAATAATTGATGTCAAATGAAATTGGGGAATCAGCTAATAAAATACGCGGGTTAATGATGAGCAACTCTCTTCACCAAAGAGGCCAAGATCACCGCTCAGGTTACGGGTTGTTTCATCCGTTCTCTTAAATCAATTGAACTACGCCGCATGTCCTCAAAAAAAGCCATAAAGGCATGAACAAGAACCATATTGTTGGTCCATAGTCCTGTAAATAACGGGTAAATCCTCCACCTTTTCGTCTGGGAGCGGCATGGCCGATTCCCACATAAGGTCAAGCAACTGCGAGCGGTAGACTTCGCAATACGGGTCAGGGGCCATGATGCAGCCTGTTCCCTCTGTCATTTCATAGTTGAAATACGACTGGGCATAGCACCCGCCACCGCAAAAGAACTTCAGATAACAGCTGCTGCACCCGACCTTCTTCTGTACCGAGTTGCTGCGCACCCGGTTCGTCCCCGGTGATTCGAGCCATATCTTCTTCAACCCATTTTCATTGATGGAGCCGCAGTCGAATTCAGGTGTGCCCACGAGTGAGGCGCAGGGATAAACATGGGCATCGGTACCGATGGCCAAGACGCCGTAGCACGAATTGCAAAGGTCGTTCTTATGCCTGCGGCCCTTTATGCGCGCAGCTAGAGATTCAAGGTTGTCCACGACGACACCTGCCTCGTGGGCGGTTTCGCGTAGCCGTTCCATGGTGCGCGCGATTTCCTCGCCGCCGAGTAAAAGTTCTGAATTGCACAGGCGCATGCGGCCGCACTGATGCAGCCATAAAATGTGATGGTCCCTGATGCCAAGGGACGCTAGAAATTCCGTCGTCTCAGGCGCTTTCATATAATTCAGCCGCGTGAGTGTGGTGGTAACGACAGGTACGATACCGGCGTTCAGCAGAGCCCGGATGCCACTAACCGCGCGGGCGAAGCTGCCTTCACCGCGGATGGTGTCGTTCGTCCCGGCGTCCGGCCCCTCCAGGCTTACCTGCACAATCAGGTTACCTCGCGACAGTGCCTTGAGCCGCGCGGCTATCTCGTAGCTAATGAGCACACCGCTGGTCAGAATGACAAGCTGGGCGCGCGCCGTGACATATTCGGCGAGCTCGAGGATGTCTTTCCGCATGATTGGTTCGCCACCCGTAAAGTAAATGCGCCCGGCACCAAGAGCAAGAGCATCATCGACCAGTTTTTCGATCTCTGCCGCGCCCATCGTCGAAGAGGGTTCAGTTCCGCCATCCACGAGGCAGTGCCTGCAGCGCAAAGGGCACGAGTTGTTAGTGTAAATCCATAACTCTTCAAGAGCGGCCGGGGCGATGGCCTCTGCGCGCCCTGTATATGGCGGGGAGAGGTCGGGCGTTTCCGAGATAAAACCGGCCCGCGCGGACGTCTCGATGAACTCGATAATAGAGTTTACGGGCAACCCGTATTCGAGGCTGGCCCGCTCGGCGACCTCTCGCATTGTGTGACGCCCGTCGCAAGCGCGGATAATAGCCGACCCCACACGGTTGGCGCTGGCCCAATTGGGAGAGGTGGGGTCTATCAGCAGGCAGACGCCGTCACGCTCATGCTGCACCAGGGCCGGCGAGTATAATATGCTCTCGTGCCGGATGCGGCGGGAGCCCTTTATTTTATTATCGCAGGTTTCATTTTCCATTCGAGTCTTTCGGACATTTTTATAAATTTCAGTGTATTTTCGCCAGGCGGTGGGTCAGGCTGTCCTGGGCTTTGCGACTCATTTGAGCCAGCTTGCCCATTTTAGGCGGAAGCTCCATAAAAAGCGCGTAGGGCAGCGAAAGCATCATTTCGTCGCTCTGGAACCCCCCTGACATCCGCGAGCCGACACAGAGGAAGGTTATGCGGGGTTGTCCGCTGTTAAGCACTTCGGCCATGCTATCGCCGCAGACCGCGCGGTTACGCCTGAAGCGCATCTGGATATTCTCGATGATGAGCGCCGCAGTCATCACTTGTCCCGGCTGGAGTACTAGCATGACCACGTCGGCGCCCTCGAGCGGGCCGACACGCAGCGCGGCCACTTTGCCGGGAATGCGCATCTCAACCTCGCCGTAATGCGGCTCGCGCAGTCCCAGCGTGAGCTCGGCAACGTTGCACTTGAGGTCGCCCAGCCGCATGATGAAGTTCTTGCCCTTAGCGGCTTCGGAGACGTAGCGGCAAAAGGGCGCGCGGCTCGGAAGTTTGTCAAAGGCTGATTCATCAGGGATCTCCCCCGGACGCAGCACTTTAACGCCGACGGGACGTCCCGACATGCCCAGGTACTCCTGGAGTTTGCGGCCTACCGATACAGCATCTTCTGACATTTTAACCCTTTTTACGGGGATAAGCAGCCCCTCGGAACAAGAGGGGCTGCTCTTTGTTAACCGGAAAAGACGGCGATGAAGTTAAGGAGTTACTTTAAAGGTAAGCACTACTATGGTGCCGTCCGGGGGTAGGATCGTATTGTCGCCCAGGAATCCGCCCTGGCCAGCCTTGGCCTGAGCAGCGTTATCGGTGCCCTCATAAGAGGCATTGCTTACTATGCCGATGGGGCAGCTGTAGAAGCAGGCGAGGCAGCCGGTACCCGCGGATTGGTTAACGGCCAGGTTGCCGCCGAACTTCATCTGGATGGCCTTGGTGCCCGGATTTTTCACCACATCGTTCAGGTTGTAGGTCTTGGGAGCGCCTGCCCAGGTTACGGTGATGGAGATGTTAGAGCCCTGAACATACGTGTCGGCGTAGTTGGCCGAAGGCGCCGGCATGTTATTTCCTGGAACGCCGCCGAAGTAGGTCAGGAAGGAATAGAACATGTCGGGGGTAGCAAACGCCTGGAAGAGAGCAGCTCCGGCTGCCCCGCCGCCGGTATAGACGACGGCATGCCAGGTGGGCTGGGTGAAAGCTACGCCGTTGACTTTGGCCGCCAGGCGTAACTCTTGATTTGCCGGATCAAACACGATAGGGTTGGCCTCGGTGGGCTGGACCGCGCCGCTGCTGACGACGGTTACTGTCGTGTTCTTTGCGCAAGCGGGCAGTACGGTTACGGCCAGTGTGAGGGCCAGGGCGGCTGTTAATAACCATTTGCTGTGTACCAGTTTCATGTTGGGGTTACTCCTCCTTCTTCTCTACTATTATCATAACTTTGTAACTGTTGACGTATGTTAGTGTTAAGAACAAGGCTTTATGAATAGGCGGCACCTCCTACACTTAACTGCGGTTACTACTTATACATAAAATTTTTATCGCCACGATAAGAATAATAACATAATATATTCTGTTTTGCAAGTGTCCACTACGAACTGAGGGATGGATAAACCAAAATATATTTTATAGACGCATTAAGCTCGTATAAAATTAGTTACACGGATGCGGTGAGGCAAATTTCCGTATTGACATGAACTATATTCAATGCTATTTTGAACAATTATGAAGAATGCAGCGAAACAATTGTGGGGTATAGTTCAGGGTAGCCTGGTGGTTTTTACGCTTATATTGATCTTGTACACCCTAAACGGTCTGGGAACTTTACGTTCTATAGTCGGCTACTATAACTGGCTACCCAACACGCAACAGGCGTTTAACGAGTTTCTCATGCAGCTCGGAATTATTGCCGTAATAGGTGCCCTGATAGATATCGTCGCTTTAACCGCGAGGTGGATACGCTACATTTTCCAGCGCCCTTTTTTCAGCTAGCCTATTTGATTCAGGTGCATCCACAGGTTCGGTCTATTTGAGTAAAAATCATAAATCGGTTATTGAAAAAGGTTCCTTTTTTCTGGCCAACTAAGTGTGAATAATAACTTCCTTTATTCAGCGTGATCCACCGTCAGAATTGGATTTCGTTGCGCCTCACGTTATAATATGATGTCTCGAATCGAAAGTTGCACATGAAGCTCAGCGTGTCGTCTCACATGGGAAATACTTTGAGGATAGACAATAGATGAGTAAAAAATTGGTTATCATCGGTGGGGGATTCGGGGGTCTGGCGGCAGCCAAAGCTTTGAAAAAAGAAGACGTTAGTATCACGTTAATAGACAAAACAAACCACCATCTTTTTCTGCCGCTGTTGTATCAGGTGGCGACTGCTATGCTTGCCCCTGCCCAGGTAGCTGCGCCGATTCGTGAAATCTTTCGTAAACAAAAGAACGCGCTGGTCATAATGGGGACAGTAGAGAAAATTGACCTAAAAACCAAACAGATTCATGCCGACAACCGGCAATACAACTATGATTACCTGATTATCTCCGGCGGCCTGGCCAACTCGTATTTCGCCAAGGATGCCTGGGAAGAATTTGCTCCTAGTCTAAAAACGCTGGGCGATGCAATTAAAATACGCGAAAAGATTTTGTTATCCCTTGAGAAGGCTGAATCCGAATGTTCCGATGATGAGAGAAAAAAACACTTGACTTTTGTGATTGTGGGGGGAGGCCCGACGGGAGTAGAAGTTGCAGGTGCGATAGCCGAATTAACTAAAAGTATGCTCAAGGACTTCAAGCGAGTAAAACCAAAGTCCACCAGGATCATCCTCCTGGAAGTGCTGGACCACATACTATGCGGATTTTCCTCGTCTTTAAGTGCTAAAGGTAAAAAAGCGCTGGAAGATCTTGGTGTGGAGGTGAGACTCAACGTCAGGATCACCGATATCAATTCAAACGGTATCCGTATTGATGACGGGTTTATCGAAACGGAAAACGTAATCTGGGCTGCTGGAGCCCGTGCGCAGGTCTTTATGCAATCGATAAGCACAGAGACCGATAAAGCCGGGCGCATTATGGTCAATGACTATTGTAGCGTGAAAGGGCATCCCGAGGTCTTTGTTATCGGCGATGCCGCGATTTTTATGAATTCAGGTAATGTGCTCCCAGCCACAGCCCCGGTAGCTATCCAGCAGGGTAAATATGTTTCTAGATTAATAATAGGCGAACTTTGTGGGAAACCAAGGAAACCGTTTAACTACAAGGACAAGGGCAGCATGGCCATTATTGGAACGCACAAAGCGGTGTTGCAGAGTGGCAAGCTGGAAATCTCGGGGTATCTAGCCTGGCTGTTCTGGATGGTTCTGCATATATGCGTCATTGCCGAGTTCCGCAACCGCCACATGGTGCTGGTACAATGGCTATGGTACTATACCACTAGACATCCTGGGGTAAGGCTGATAACAGGACGAAAATAGCCGAATAAGTTGTTAACACCGATCAGCGTTGCCCCCTAGCCCCTTTGATAATCTTTGCTAGTCAGCGCTTTAAGAAACGTAAATTTCGGGTATTTGACCGCTCGTGCTTCTCAGAGAAACTATGAATTGATACTATTTATTTGTATCTCTAGAGATTATTTCTTCTTTTTTTACTATAAGCTTTCAAGCCTAAGGGTTAAGCCTTGATATTGTGCGCACCTTTTTCCGTTTCTTCCTAACACATCGGCAGCCGTTTCGTTTATACGGCGGGGGTTTTCAGCCCTGAAAAAACAGATATACGCCGCCGGATGCTCGGCCAGTTGTTGCAAATCTAAGGATGGAAATGGCAGTCCGAGATTGCCACGTCGTCCGCCCAGTCGGACTCCTGCTATGACACGGGGGAGGAAAATCACTCTCAAATTGCCAGCACCCTCACCCCGTGTTAGAATA
>JBEKPN010000068.1:0-5916 GCA_049520695.1 Dehalococcoidales bacterium
GGGTCATGACGCGCCGCAGCAGCACCAGGTCAGCCTCCGAGTACATCCTGAGATTGCCCTGCGACCTGGCCGGCTTGATTATACCGACCCTCTCGTAATAGCGCAGCGTGTACGGCTGTGTTCCCAGCATCTCCGCAGCCACGCTGATAATATAACGCGGCTGAGCGGCATTATTCTCTCTTCTTATTATCATGGATTCACCACCTTGTTTGCCTTTATTCTCCGCGCAGAGAACGCAACTGCATGAACAATTCTTTTTCCTCGGCACTCAGTTTGAGCGGGAGCACGATACTCACTTTGGCCAGCAGGTCCCCACGCCCCTCTTTCCCCAGGCGGGGCATCCCCTGTCCTGCCAGGCGGAAAATGCGGCCGTTCTGTGTCTCTGCAGGCACCTTGAGTTCCAGTTTGCTTTTGAGGGTGGGAACTTCAACTTTACCGCCGAGAATAGCGGTGGTCAGCGGGAGAGGTACAACGGTGACCAGGTCGTCGTCCTGGCGTTCGAATAAAGGATGGGGCAAAACGGTTATCAACAGGTAAAGGTCCCCGGCGCTTCCGCCCCTTCCCGGCCCTCCCTGCCCCGCGATGCGCACACGCGAACCGGTCCTGACTCCCGCGGGTATTTTCACTTCAAGCTGTCTGATACGCGGTACCACACCGGCTCCCCGGCAGGTGGCGCACACGGCCTTTTGAACCCTTCCGGTCCCGCCGCAGGTGGGGCACGTTTCTTGGGCTTGCAGGCTGAGGAGGCGTTTCGTGCCGGAAAAGGCTTCTTCCAGCGATATCTCGACCTGATGTTCGATGTCCTGCCCGCGCCGGGGCTGGGGGCGGCGTCCGCGGGAGCCTGTAAACATCTCCTCGAAAAGACTGTCCATGCCCGCGCCGCCTGTGAACGTGGCGCCCCCCTGGACGTCCCCGAAGTTGAAGCCGCTGAAATCAAAACCGGCCCCCGCCTGGCCTTGCCTGCCCGCCTGAGCAAACTGGTCGGCGTGTTCCCAGTCCTCTCCGAACTGGTCATATTTCTTACGCTTGTCAGCGTCGGACAGCACTTCATACGCCTGGTTGATTTCTTTGAATTTTTCTTCGGCGGACTTGTTGCCCGGATTTACGTCGGGATGGTACTTGCGGGCCAGCTTGCGGTAAGCCTGCTTGATGTCCTTATCAGTGGCGCTGCGGCTCAGCCCCAGGATGTTGTAGTAGTCTTTTACTGCCATAGAATATCCTGTATCAGAGGGTTTTGTGAAGACTGAATGGATTATAATATACTATTATTACTATTGTCAAACATTAATTAACTAGATTGATAAAACAATGTTAGCTAATTAGAATAAAGCAATGGATATACTTTTATGCCTATTGACAAATCCTGAACGTCCCCCCTATAATAAAAAGAAACAAGAACCTCTCCGCTTCTGAAACTTGACATTCCTTGCTAATTTTTATTTCCATAGATATTCCCGTATAAGACTAAGACTTTGAGGGTCTTCATTATGTTATCAGTTCGATTGTGTTTATGGCGAAGTATATCTTTGTAACAGGTGGCGTAGTCAGTTCGGTCGGCAAAGGCATCACCGTAGCCTCGATCGGTACCCTGCTCAAAAGCCGGGGCTTAACCGTCTCCGTCCAGAAACTCGACCCCTATCTGAATGTCGACCCGGGCACCATGTCCCCTTACCAGCACGGTGAGGTATTCGTCACTAAGGACGGCGCAGAAACCGACCTCGACCTGGGTAATTACGAACGCTTTATTGATACCGAACTTACGGCTGATTCCAACATTACCTCCGGCCAGATATACAGCTCCGTCATCGCCAAAGAAAGACGCGGCGATTTTCTGGGCGGTACCATCCAGGTAATCCCGCACGTAACCACGGAGATCAAAGACCGTTTCAAGAAGCTGGCCAAAAACTCCGCTGCTGATGTTATCCTGGTGGAGGTGGGCGGCACGGTAGGCGACATCGAAGGCCAGCCTTTCCTGGAAGCCATACGCCAGATGCGCAATGACGTCGGCCGCGACAACGTACTATATATACACGTAACGCTGCTTCCCTATATCGGCTCCACCAAGGAACTCAAGACCAAGCCGACCCAGCACAGCGTCAACGAGCTCAGGCGCATGGGTATCCAGCCCGATGTCATCGTCTGCCGCGCCGATTACCCTATATCCGACAGCATCCGAGATAAAATTTCGCTTTTCTGCGATGTCGAACGCAAGGCGGTCATTCCGCTGCCAACCGTATCCAGCATTTATGAGGTCCCGCTGGTGCTCGAAGGCGAAGGCATGGGCAATCTGGTGGTGGAGCGTCTTGGCTTGAGTACCACCGCTCCGGAGTTGGGGGACTGGCAGCGTATGGTGAGCTGCCGCAACGATGCCTGCCAGCCGGTAAATATCGCCGTCGTGGGAAAATATGTGGAACTGGAAGACGCTTACTATTCGGTACGCGAAGCGCTGCGCCATGCCGGTTTGTATCACGATCGCCAAATTAACCTGAACTGGGTTCACTCCGAGGAGCTGGAAAAGAACAACGATGTTGAGGCTCAACTGCGCAGCGTCCAGGGCATCGTCGTCCCCGGCGGTTTCGGCATCCGTGGCATCGAGGGTATGGTGAGAACGGCGCGCTATGCTCGTGAAAATAAGATCCCTTATCTCGGCCTGTGCCTGGGCATGCAGATTATGGTTATTGAATTCGCCAGGTTCGTGTTTAAATCTAATAAGCCCAATTCCACCGAGTTCTATCCCGAGACGCCTTACCCTGTTATAGACTTGCTTCCCGAACAGCGCACGGTGGCCGGCAAGGGTGGCACTATGAGGCTGGGCAATTATACCTGCCACCTGCAGCCAGGCACCCGCGCCGCCCAATGCTACGGCGAGAAGGGTTGCGTTATTGTTGAACGCCACCGCCACCGTTTTGAATTCAATAATGAATACCGCAAACCACTCGGCGATGCGGGGCTGGTTTACAGTGGCCTTTCGCCTGATGGCCGGCTGGTGGAAATCTGCGAGTTGCGCGACCATCCGTGGATGGTGGGTTGCCAGTTCCATCCTGAATTCGGCTCGCGCCCCAACCGCCCTCACCCGCTGTTCAGCGGCTTCGTCGGCGTCGCCAAGGACGTCATGCGCGAAGGCGCGCAGCCAACCCTGCCGCTTATGACGGGCGTTCAACCATCAGCAGTCAGCACTCAGCACTCAGCCGTCAGCAATCAGCCGAAAGGTGAAAGCTGAAAGTTATAAACAATGAAAGACTTTAGGAAGTTAAATGTCTGGCAGAAAGCCCATGAGCTGGCGGTTGAGGTTTACGGAATAACCGCATCCTTTCCTCGCGATGAGATTTATGGTCTCACCTCCCAGGTACGACGTGCGAGTGTTTCTGTCCCCGCTAATATTGCAGAGGGTTGTGGAAGGCGGGGAGATGCAGAGTTTGGTCGTTTTCTTCAAATCGCGATGGGTTCGGCCAGTGAACTGGAATATCACTTTTTGTTGGCGCGGGAGCTCGGATTTTTGAAAGAAGAAGATTATGCATTTCTTAATAATCAGGTTGCCGAAGTGAAAAGAATGATTACAGTATTAATTCGAAAACTGAAAGCTGATAGCTAAAAGGAGAACCATGCGCATCTTTTTGGATACCGCCAACATCGACCAGATCCGCCAGGGTGTTAAGTGGGGCGTTGTCAGCGGTGTCACCACCAACCCCACGCTGGTGGCCGCCGAGGGGCAGAAGGATTATAAATCCGTAGTCAAGCAAATTTGCTCCATCGTCGACGGGCCTGTATCCGCCGAAGTGGTGGTGGAGGGCGTTGAGGCCATGACCGCGCAGGCGCGCGACATCGCCGCCTGGTGCAAAAACGTGGTGGTGAAAATTCCGGCCACTTCCGAAGGGTTGGAAGTAACATCTAAGCTGGCCAAAGAGGGCATCAAGGTGAATATGACCCTCTGTTTTTCGGTCAACCAGGCACTGCTGGGAGCTCTGGCCGGCGCGGCCTTCATAAGCCCCTTCGTGGGCCGTCTGGACGATATCGGACAGGACGGCATGGCGCTGGTGCGCGACATCATGGATATATATAAAGAATACGATTTTGACACGGAGGTCATTGCTGCCAGCATCCGCCACCCGCTACACTGCGTGGCGGCCGCCCAGGCCGGCGCCGATATTGCCACCGTGCCTTTCAAGGTGCTGGAACAGATGATGCAACATCCCCTCACCGAAGCCGGCAACGCCCGCTTCCTGGCGGACTGGCGCCGTGTCTCGGGTAAAACTTAAACACTAATTTCCTGGCGGACAGGGAGGAAGAAGAGACCTATGACAGACCAACCCCAGCCAATAGAGCAATTACAGACGGAACCGCTGCCGGAACAGCAGCCGCTCACGCCGTCTGAACCGGTGGAATTCAAGCCGCCGCCCCGCGTGGACCCTCCGGTGGAGATCAAACCGCCTCAACCACTTGAAATGAAAGTGCTTGAAGAAAAAAGCCGCGAAGAGCTGCTGGATCTGGCCAAGGAGGCGGGACTCAGCGGCGTCACCGGCCTCAAGAAGCAGGATATCGTCATGCGCCTGTTGCAATCTTATGCCGAGATGCAGGGCAATGTGTTCTGCTCAGGCATTTTGGACATCATGCCCGACGGCTACGGCTTCCTACGCCAGGAAACGCTGCTGCCCAGCCCATCCGATGTATATGTATCACAGTCGCAAATACGCCGTTTCGGCCTGCGCACCGGTGATTCCGTGGTAGGGCAGGGACGCCCGGCCAAAGCCGGCGAAAAATACTATAGTCTGCTTAGAGTCGAGGCCATCAACGATATTAATCCCGAGATGGCGCGCGGGCGTCCCAATTTCAGCTCTCTCACCCCCACCTTCCCCGACAAGCTTATCGACCTGGAAACGCGCCCGGACATGCTCTCCACGCGCCTGGTCAACCTGGTGGCTCCCATCGGGCGCGGCCAGCGCGGCCTCATCGTCTCTCCGCCCAAGGCCGGTAAAACTATGCTGCTCAAGGCCATTGCCAACGCCGTTTCCAGCAACTACAACGACATCGACCTCATCGTGTGCCTCATCGGCGAGCGCCCGGAAGAGGTTACCGATATGAGGCGCTCCGTCAAAGGCGAAGTCATTGCCGCCACCTTCGACGAGGCCGTGGAAAACCAGACGCGAGTGGCCGAACTGGCGCTGGAAAAGGCCAAGCGCATGGTGGAGGGCGGTAAGGATGTTTTCATTCTTCTGGACGGCATTACGCGCCTGACGCGCGCCTACAACCTGGCCATGCCCCCCTCCGGCCGCACCCTCTCCGGCGGCATCGACCCGGTGGCGCTGCACCCCGGCAAAAAGTTTTTCGGCGCTGCCCGCAACATCGAAGAAGGTGGCTCGCTCACCATCATCGCCACCTGTCTGGTGGACACCGGCTCGCGCATGGACGACCTCATCTATGAAGAGTTCAAGGGCACCGGCAACATGGAGCTGCATCTCGAGCGCCGGCTGGCCGAGCGCGGCGTCTTCCCGGCCGTGGACATCACCCGTTCCAGCACGCGCCGCGACGACCTGTTGCTTTCGGAAGCCACCGTCAAGCAGATAAAGCTGCTGCGGCGCATGGTGTCTATGATTTCCTCCGACGGGCCTGCGGGCGGCTCGACGGACATCACCGAGAGGGTCATCGAGCACCTGCGCAAGACGCGCACCAATGCCGACTTCCTCGCCAGCTTGGGCAAAGAGCGATTATAATACGCTGTCATTGCGAAGGCACGTGAGTGCCTGTGGCAATCTCGTACTCCGGCATCATTGCGGGAGGTCGCAATCCGGCGGTAGTAGCAGGGTAACGAGATTGCTTCACTTCGTTCGCAATGACAGAAAAGGGGATGTCATTGCGAGGAGCGCAGCGACGCGGCAATCCCGTGCTCCCTCTTCTGTTCTCTGGTAGCGGGGTAACGAG
>JBEKPN010000069.1:0-8211 GCA_049520695.1 Dehalococcoidales bacterium
GCAATCTCTGATTGCTTCAATAGTACATGCAATGTTGTCATTTCAAGCGAGATTATAGCCCGAAAGCCAGAGGCAGTCCATAGCACAATGGGGAGTGCTTTCCGCGCGTATTGTTTTTCCGTTCTACGCCCTATCCTACTAACAGGACATTGCAAAAGCCATTAGTCGATTAAACAATAGTCCGTCTAGCTTTACTCACAAATATTTATGCTCAAGGTCTCTACCCAACAACAGAACTATTGTTGTAATATAATTTGATAAGAGGAAGGAGGGTGAATTGAACTTGGTGATATAAGGTAATATAATATGTGATGATAGTAGAAAGGGGGATTATTTGATAAGAAATAAATATGCTGTTTTCCTTTCAATTATGATGAGTCTGGTTTTGATTGCATCCTTTATAGGGTGCTCTTCAAAATCTTCCACCTCATCGATTACGACCACATCGACCACATCGGCTACGGCTACGACTACCACCGTGACGGTTACGGCTACGACTACCACCACGCTGGCTACGATACCTGCACTTCTTCCAGGTCAGAAACTGTTGACCACCGTCTCAAACGATATGTCAGCAGCACTACTGATACCTTCAACAAGCGCTTGGGAGAATTGTGTCTCCTGCCATGAGCTCGGTTCTCCCGGCCAACAGAATCCAGCCATGGTGGAGAGCATCGTCGGCACCCCCGTTATTGATGTAATCTCGTCAACACACGAATGTGACGATTGTCATATCGGCTCTTACACGTCGGGCCTAGCCATTCTTGATTGGGACATAACGGGTGATTTTCATGCGGCTCCTTGGAACATGACAGATGAAGAAATCGACACGTCCTGCCTATTGTGCCATATAGCCTAGTTAAGAATGGACTAACGTGTGTTTCACTTAACGCATCGCTTGACAGATATAACGATGTGTGTCCGATGATAATTAGTCTCTATTGAAATTATCTTACACAAGGTTTAGTATTAAAAATGAAAAGGAGGCAAGCGGCCTCCGCCTTTTTGGTCGGCTGATTCACACGCAAGAAGTCAATCACCCCGCCTTCCCCTACGAAAAACGAATCGCCTTGCCGTTCTGAGGGAGTCCGAAGTGGCATCGGTACAACCGTGATGACCTTTACCGAATAGGTTACTTCCGCGTTGTTTCCCCCTCAACCATCTTATTCGATACTGGGTTTGACGTCTCTCCGCCCAATCCTTTATACTACTCCCCTAGCCCATACCCCCAAAAACACTCAAGGGTTAGCCAGTTTTCCAAGCTCTGATTTCAGTTGGCGGGAGAACTATTTTTAAGCTCTCGTCGGTGAGGAACTTATTGAAGCTGGCAATTAGCGGCAAAGGCGGAGTAGGCAAAACACTTCTCTCAGCCATGCTGGCCAAAATAATGGCGCAGGCAGGCTACTCTGTCACGGCCATAGACGCCGACCCCGACGCCAACCTGGCCCTCACCCTGGGATTCCCCGACGCTGACAAGATAGTCCCCATTTCCGAGATGAAAGAACTCATACAAGAGCGTACCGGCACACAGCCAGGCGCGAATTCCCCCTATTTCAAGATCAACCCTCGCGTGGACGACATCCCCGAAAAATATTCAGTCAAGCACGCAGGTATCCGCCTGCTGGTGATGGGGCGCCCCAAAGCAGGAGGTGCCGGCTGCTACTGCCCGGAGAACGCCGTTCTGGCCGCTCTCATGGCGCACCTGCTGCTCGCGCGTAATGAGATGGTGGTCATGGACATGGCAGCGGGCATAGAACACCTCAGCCGCGGCACAGCCAGAGCGGTAGACAAACTGATTATAGTGGTTGAGCCGGGGAGCGCCAGCATCGACACCGCCGGGCGCATCGCCGCTCTGGCCCGTGATTTGGGTATTGCGAGCGTCGCCGTGGTGGGCAACAAGGTGCACAATCCCGCCGAGAGAGATTTCATCTCGTCGTCCCTGCCTGGTTTCGATATTCTGGGTTTCATACCTTACGACACTTCCATAATTCAGGCCGATCTGCAGAATAGTCCCAGGCTAGATGCGAGCCCGCAGATAATCCTGGCCGCTAAAGAAATTTTCAATAGACTGATACAGCAATCTATCCCTCTCAGGGCGTAGATAATAAAGAATCGAGAAGGAGAAAGGCAAAGCATGTCCAAATTCGATATCACAACGCTCGACCCCACCAAACTGGCCGACTGGCAAGTCGCGGAGGAAGTGGAAAAACACATGACGCCGGTGACGGAACTGGCCGAGAAATGGGGCATCCTCAAAGAGGAGCTGCTGCCCTATGGCCACTACATCGGCAAGGTGGACTTCCCCGCCCTGTTAAAGCGGCTGGAAAAGCGCCCCAACGGCAAGTATATAGATGTGACGGCCATCACCCCCACCCCCCTCGGCGAGGGCAAGAGTACCACCACTATGGGCCTGGTGCAGGGGTTAGGCAAGCTAGGCAAGAACGTCTCCGGCGCCATCCTCCCCCTCACCCCCTTCTCACTGGGGCTTACCGGGGATATAGATAATGTGACCAACGCCCACAACCTGGCGATGGTGGCGCTCACCGCTAGAATACAGCATGAGTTCATCAACACGGATGAGTTTTTGACCAAACGCAAGCTCAAGCGGCTCGACATCGACCCACGCAACGTGCAGATGAAGTGGGTGATGGACTTCTGCGCCCAGGCGCTGCGCGATATGGTCATTGGCCTTGGCGGGGAGATGGACGGCTTCATGATGCGCTCGGGCTTCGCCATCTCGGTGAGCTCCGAGGTGATGGCCATCCTGGCCGTTTTTAAAGACCTCAAAGATATGCGGGAGCGCATGGGCAAGATCGTGGTAGCCTACGATAAACAGGGCAATCCCGTGACCACCAGGGACCTGGAAGTGGACGGAGCCATGACCGCCTGGATGGTGCGCGCCGCCAACCCCAACCTGATGCAGTCGCTCGAAGGCCAGCCTGTGATGGTGCACGCCGGGCCTTTCGCCAATATCGCCGTAGGGCAATCCTCTATCGTGGCCGACCAGGTGGCCTTGAAGCTATCGGATTATCACGTGACCGAAAGCGGCTTCGGCGCTGACATAGGCTTTGAAAAGTTCTGGAACATCAAGAGCCGCATAAGCGGGCTGGTGCCTAACTGTGCAGTGGTGGTAGCCACCGTGCGCGCCCTCAAGATGCACGGAGGCGGGCCGAAGGTGGTGCCTGGCAAGCCGCTGGACGAGGCATATACCAAGTCCAACCCGGCACTGGTGGAAAAGGGCGTGGTCAACCTTATAGCTCACCTGGAGACAGTAAAGAAAAGCGGCATCAAGCCAGTGGTGTGCATCAACAGCTTCTACACCGACAACAAGGACGAGACTGAAGTCATCCGCCGTGCCGCAGAAGCTACCGGCGCCCGGGTGGCTGTCTCACAGCACTGGCTAAAAGGCGGAGCGGGAGCTGCCGAGTTGGCCGAGGCCGTCATTGACGCTTGCAAGGAGAAGGTAGACTTCAAGTTACTCTACCCCAACACCATGCCGCTCAGGCAGCGCATCGAGACCATTGCCAAAGAGGTTTACGGTGCCGACGGCGTGAGCTATACATCCGAAGCGCAGGCCAAGGCCGAAAAGCTGGAGAAGGAACCTAACGCCAGCGAGATGTGCACCTGCATGGTGAAGACGCATCTCAGTCTGTCGCACGACCCTACTAGGAAAGGTAGGCCCAAGGGCTGGACGCTGCCCATCCGCGACATCCTCACCTACGCCGGGGCCGGCTTCGTGGTACCGGTAGCGGGCGACATCAAGCTCATGCCTGGCACGTCCTCCGACCCGGCTTTCAGGCGCGTGGACGTAGATGTTGAAACCGGCAAGGTTAAGGGCCTTTTCTAGCATTGGAGGACCCTATTACCAGGCACGAAATGTGCAAGGGGATACATGGTCAGGACTGAACAAGAAATCAGGGAGTACCTAAAAGAGTTGCAGGAAGTATACGAGAAGGCCGCCAGTCCATCTGATGCAGGGCGTAAGCCAGCTCACCTGGTGGCCCTCGCCAGCATCATCCGCGCCAAGATTGACCTTTTGAAGTGGGTGCTGGGAGTAGGAAATCAGACATAATATTAATGGAGAGGAAAGGTTTTCTCATTCCCCTGCTTTGGTTTTTGATAAACATATGACAAAATCGAGAACGCAATACCGGATAAAGTTCGAACCCGACAACGTAGATGTTGTCGTGGACGAAGGCGCTAATCTGATGGAAGCCGCCATCGCCGCCGGCGTGCATATCAACGCCAACTGCGGAGGCGCGAGCACCTGCGGCACCTGCAACGTGCTGATAAAGCAGGGGCATGTCGAAAGCCACCGTACGAATAAAGTGTCCACAATGGACTATGAGAAAGGTGTTCGACAGTCCTGCCAGAGTAACATCGTGTCGGACCTGGTGGTGGAGATACCCCCTCAGTCGCGACTGGAGACCGCCGTGCTGGCTCTGGAGAAGCAGACTATGACAGCGACAGAGCAGACGTTGGCCACCGGCTGGCATTTCGCTCCGCCCGTTGAAAAACGCTTCCTGGAGCTCACGCCGCCTAGCCTGGAAGACAACGCCAGCGACCTCAGCCGCCTTTTACGCTGCATAGAAAAAAGCTGTAGCCTGACAAATATCGAGGTCAATTTTACAGTGGTCAAGAAGCTCGCCGCGGTGGTACGGGCTGGCAACTGGAAGGTGACCGCCACTTTCCTTGATGACGACGGCCTGCGCAGGCTCATCAATGTCGAGCCTGGAGATAAGCGTAGTGCCAACTATTCACTGGCTTTCGACATCGGCACCACCGCTGTGCGCGCTCAATTGCTCGACCTTTCTCGCGGAAGCGTACTGGCGCAGGCCATCGACTATAACGGACAGATTAGCTATGGTGCGGATGTTATTTCCCGTATCGCCCAGTGCCGCCAAGCCGGCGGTTTGGAAAAGCTGCAAAAAGCGGTAGTGGAAACCCTCAACAAGCTGATTAAAGAAATGACCAAGCAGACTGGTGTTGACATCGAGGAGGTCAACCATGTGGTGGTGGCCGCCAATACCGTCATGGTGCACCTGTTGCTCGGGCTGAACCCGCAAAACCTCAGACTATCGCCTTACGTGCCTATAGTGAGCAACCCACCGTTGGTTAAGGCACAAGAGTTAGGGATTGACGTCGCCGAGCATGTTTACCTCTACGCCGTGCCTTCCGTCGCCAGCTACGTGGGCGGCGATATCGTGGCCGGTATACTCGGCAGCGGCATCTACCAGAGGCAAAAAGTGACGTTATATATAGATATTGGCACCAACGGCGAGATAGTCGTGGGGAACCACGACTGGATGGTCACTTCAGCCGCCTCCGCCGGCCCCACCTTCGAGGGGGGTGGCATAAAATGCGGCATGCTAGCCACCACCGGGGCTATCGAAGACTTCGAGCTGGACGCTCAAAACGGAGAGCCCAGACTGAGCGTCATCGGAGATGTAAGGCCGAAAGGCATTTGCGGCTCGGGCATAATAAACATGGCCGCTGCCATGCTCCGTGCCGGGCTGGTAAGCCAGGATGGTAAGTTCAACACAGACGCTCCGACCCCTCGTATTAGGCAGAGCGAAGACGGCTACGAGTACCTGCTTGTTCCAGCCCAAGATAGCGCTACGGGGGAAGATATCGTTTTTACAGAGATAGATATGACGAATCTTGTCCGTGCTAAGGCCGCTCTCTTCGCCGGCTACCAGACGCTGGCGGGGAGCATAGGCGCCAGGATGAGCAGCATAGATGAGGTGGTCATCGCCGGCACCTTCGGCAGCCGCCTCAATATCGAAAACGCCATCACTATCGGGCTATTGCCGGACATGCCGAGAGAAAAGTTCATCTTTATCGGCAACGGCTCGCTGCTGGGGGCACGCCTTATCTCATTCTCCACCGACCTGCTGAGGGAAAGCCACCGGGTGGCCGCCATGATGACCAACCTGGAGCTTTCCGAAAACTCCAACTTCATGACCAACTACACAGCCGCCATGTTCCTGCCGCACACCGACGCCGGTCTCTTCCCATCGGTCAACTTAGGAGGCAGCAGATGACCATTTCCATTGCCATCGCCGGCAAGGGGGGCAGTGGCAAGACCACCACCTGCGGCCTGATTATTCGGGAGCTGAGAAACCGCGGTCTTACCCCTATCCTGGCCGTAGACGCCGACGGCAATGCCAACCTGCACGAAAGTCTTGGACTCAAACTGAGGACTACCATAGGTTCCATCCTAGCCGAATTCAACACGGACAAAGTCAGTATACCATCCGGCATGAATAAGGGGGCTTTCCTGCAGGTGCGCCTTAACCAGGCGATTGTGGAAAGTGGCGGTATAGACTTGATCTCTATGGGGAGGGGTGAGGGTACCGGCTGCTACTGCTACCCCAACAGCGTGCTCAAGGACTTTATAGACAGGCTCAAGGGTAATTATAAGTACATGGTGATGGATAACGAGGCCGGTATGGAACACCTCAGCCGCCGCACCACCGAGAACATCGACGAGCTGTTCATAGCCTCGGACCACTCGGTGAAAGGCATCCGCACAGCATCCCGCATCCGCGAGCTGGTGGACGAGCTCAAACTCGATGTAAAGCAGGTCTCATTCATCATCACGCGCGTACCCGGAGGGTTGGACGAGCATATCAAGCAGGAACTTGAGGGACTCCATATCAAACCTCTAGCCCTTATCCCACTTGACCCTGAAATCCAGCGCTTTGACCTGGAGAAGAAATCGCTGCTTGACCTGCCCGATAACTCCCCAGCGGTTCAGGCAGTCAAAAGATTCATGGATAAAGTATTGCATCAAAACAACTTGGGGGAGTAAGACATGACAGCCAGAATTATCAACGGCACTGAGATAGCGCGCCAGATCACCGAGGAAGTGCGCCAGGAAGTGGAAAACCTCAAAACACGGCACGGCATTACGCCAGGGCTGGCAACGGTGCTAGTGGGTGCGGACCCCGCCTCACAGGTGTACGTCGGCAGCAAAGTCAGGATGTGTCAAAACCTGGGTATCTATTCGGAAAGACATGACATGCCCTCGGACACCACCGAAGAAGAATTGCTCAAGCGCGTGCAGGAGTTGAACCGCAACCCGAAGATACACGGCATACTGGTTCAGGTACCCCTCCCCAAACATATAAACGAGGGGAAAGTCATCTTCGCCATCGACCCGGCCAAAGATGTGGATGGCTTTCACCCGGTGAGCGTGGGCCGCATGGTCATCGGCGAGCCGGGCTTTCTGCCATGCACGCCGCATGGCATACAGGTGTTGCTGGAACGTAGCGGCATCAAAACCGACGGAGCCGAGGTGGTTGTAGTGGGCCGCAGCAACATCGTGGGCAAGCCCATCGCCAACATCATGCTACAAAAAGCCGCCGGGGCTAATGCCACGGTGACGATATGCCACAGTGCCACGCGGGATATTGCGAGCCATACCAGGCGGGCTGACATACTCATCGCCGCCATCGGCAAGCCCAGGTATATTACTGCCGACATGGTAAAAGAAGGAGTGGTGGTCATCGATGTGGGCACTAACGAGATTGGCAGGACTGCTGAGGGTAAGCGTATCCTAGCCGGCGATGTGGATTTTGAGGCGATCAAGGAAAAGGCCGGCGCCATCACCCCTGTGCCGGGCGGCGTCGGTCCAATGACTATAATTATGCTTATGGCAAACACAGTCAGAGCCGCCAGGATGGCAGCCGGGCTGGATTGAAGGTTGAGGGGATTATGAGCGATACATCCAAAACAAAATGCGCTGCGAACGGTGCGCCCGTGCTGGGCGAAACCTTCGAACCGGGCAAACCGGAGGGGAAGGAC
This sequence comes from Dehalococcoidales bacterium, assembly GCA_049520695.1. Classification (GTDB taxonomy): domain Bacteria; phylum Chloroflexota; class Dehalococcoidia; order Dehalococcoidales; family UBA1222; genus SURF-27. Next base: position 7,810 of record JBEKPN010000069.1, read on the forward strand.
GACGGGCGCTGGCGCCAGAAGCTGCGCACGCGCGCCGAGGAGTTGAAATATTTGGAGACCGGCGAGCGCTACTGGTATGGTAAGGACTGGCCAGGCAGCGAAAAGCGTAAAACACCGGCCTAATCAGAAAATACTAAATTCTAATATCTAAATCCTAAATATTTTAGAATTTATTGTTTGATGCTTAGTATTTCGGATTTACGGTTAAAAGGAGACAGATGTGGCTCTGGAACTACCCAAACAAAGCTATAGCGGACAGATAAAAACAGTCACATTGGGTACAGGTGAAAAAGCCGTCAGTGTTGGCGGCGAAACCTGCTACCCTTTCTATACGTTCGAGGGTTCTGTGCCCAACCTGCCGAAAATAGCCATGGAGGTCTACGATATGCCCCCGGAGGAATG
>JBEKPN010000070.1:0-5851 GCA_049520695.1 Dehalococcoidales bacterium
GTGTGTATTGATGCTCGGGTCCGGCGGCAACCATTCAAAGGCAGAGGTAATCACTTCACTATCACCGGCAGCCGCGCGAGCCGGAACTGTAACCTGCTGGGTGTTGCCCGCCACCCCGCCCAATTTAATACCATCGGTATGCCAGAAAGGTTTGCTCAGGTTCGTGCCCGGGTTAGCCCAGTATAGTTTGACCGTGGCGTTATTAGCCGCCTTGGGTCCGCGGTTATGTATCCGCACAAAAACATAGTTCGTCTGTCCGAACTCCGGATTGGGAGCCGGTGTTGCCGTGGGGTCGTTATCAAGGCATACCAGGATATCTGGTGACTGGCAAAGTGTGCCAGCGGACGGTGCGATGCCAGTATCGGCTGGATTATCCTTGATATACACCTCTACAAAGTTCAGGCCGCCGCTGATTACCACGGCAAAGTCCTGCCTCTGCCCCTCGGATGCCAGCGTAGGTACATTCACCCCGGTAACCCGGACAGTATAGGTGCCTGCCTGGGGGTTGTTAATGACCACCTGCTGGACATTATTATTGGCCGGATTTCCCTGTGTGGTGATGCCATTTGGTGCGATAACCGAGAGACGCAGCTGGTTGACCAGCCCGCCGCCGGTTGCCGGGTCGCTGGGGAAGTCCGTCCAGGCAAGCGTAGCCCGGAATGGGACGGTAGTATTGACCACGGGGAAGGTATAATTACGCTGTTCACCTGTGGCTACCGCATCGGCGGCATTATCGCGGAATTCCCACCTGACGGGATAGTCGGGGAAGAGGGAGGTCTGCAGGTTAACCCTTCCCCAGCCCTGACTATTGTCAGGCACCGCTCCTACCTCTGCCGGTGTGTACTGCCCGGTTATGGGAACAGCGCCATGAATTAGGACTGCTTTGAGAAGCGACCCCGATGGGCTGGCATGCAGGCAGACCCTCTGCAGATACTGCCTGATTAATGCCACCGTGCCGGCGGTAAGCGGGGTGGACATGCTGGTGCCGCCGCTCCAGCAATACAGGTCATGCAAGGCATCGGCGGCCGGCAAATCACCCCACAGCGGCGTGGCGGTAACGGCCGAGGAGCGCACCGAGAGAATGTTGGTGCCCGGTGCCACTACATCCGGCTTGGGACGGCCATCATCGGTAGGACCACGGCTGCTGAAGGCGGCCATGCCCTCCGGGTCATCGGAGACATGGTCATTGTTGATGGGCGCCGCAGGAAAATACGCTGCCCAAGAACCGGTTGCCCAGTCAAAATCATAGCCCGGCGCCGGTGTTGACCCATGCGGCCGATTGCCCTCGGTTGCACCCACCGTAACACAGTTTTTGGCACAGGCTTGTACAGCCAGCGAATCGGTATCAATCACACCATTGGAATTGCTGTCCCTTCCAGCATTAGCCGCAGAGAACAGAATGATGCTGTCTTTGTGGTTCCACATGAACTCGTCAATGTCCTGCGACTCCGTTGTGTACTGGCCCTGCAGCGAGTTGCCCCATGCATCATGGGTAGCGCCCCAGCTATTGGTATGAATTCTGGCACCATCATCATATGCCTGCTGGAAGAGCGTGTTGTAGTCTGCCGGAATACCGTCCAGATGGTCGTTGCTGGCTCTTTTAACCGCCTGAAATACCAGGCGGGCGGCGGGGGCCATGCCGCAGACCGAACCATTCGACCGGCTGCCGTTACCCAGCACTGAGCCGGCAACGTGCGTCCCGTGGCCAGAATCATCGTTGCTCCCTCCATCATCGGCACCGTCGCCTACGCGGTCGTAGATGTTGATAATCCTGCCTTCGAAATCATCGTGCATCGTCGTGTCATTGACACCGGTATCCAGACCGGTATCGGCTACCGAAACAATCTGTTCATCGCCATCAAGGGCGTGATTATCCCAGACATCCTGAACACCGATAATCCCCGCAGAAATATTATTGTGCAGCACTGGGCGGCCGTGAGGTTCCAGCCATTTGACCTCCATCATTTTAGCGATGGTGTCAGCTACCGCCAGGTCCAGCGAGGCAGTAATGGTATCGCCTTCACTGGCCACGATACTGCCGCCAGCCTTTTCTATAGCCTTGACGACCTTCTGCCGGTCGGCGGGGGTGTGCACCAGAACCGTCAAATTGCCTTCAGGTGCCGGCTTAAAGATGTCTGCTTTGATGGCAAGAGTAGCGAGTTCATTACCCATAGCCCTCTGCTTCCGACCCATCAGCAAAGGACTGATCTTGTAGGCGGGTTCATACAAACCGACCCAGTTGACGAAGGGAAGTGCTCTCGCATTTTCTGCCGCGTCTGCAGTCATATGTGCGAGGAAGGCATTTTCCGGAACGTAGTCTCCCAGCTTGACCCCAAGTGCCATGAGCTGTTCTCCCCATTCCGACTTCACCGGCCCGACCATCTGAATAAGCCAGTAGTCCCGCTTTTGCTTCGTTGGCCGCTTGGCGGCGGTTAGAGTCAGCGCAGCGGGTGTTGCCGGTACTGCCACTGATGTATCGAACTGCACCGCCCTCAGCTTTATCATCGAAGCTTCCTTTTGCACTTCCACCGAGTAACCCTGCTTTTGCAATGCCTTGAGTTGGGCCTGGTCGGCCTCGACCAGTAACCCATGCCCGTACGAAGCCAGTACTCGCCCGGCGTTACTTTCTATTACTTTTCGCCCTTTTTTGTCGCCTTCATTAACATAAACCATTACTCTTTGTGTACTCATTCTTTCCTCCTTTCGGTATATCCTATAGCCCTGTGTGCCATCTCAGTCAATCCCTTTAAGCGTCCAGTGCTTCCTCTAAGAAGTCCAATCTGATTAGCCCTTGCTCCAATGCCTTTGATGCCTCCTCTAGCCAGGCTATCGTACACGATGGTGGGGAAGCGGGGATTTGAACCCCGACGCCTTGCGGCACAAGATCCTAAGTCTTGCTCGTCTGCCAATTCCGACACTCCCCCGCGGGGTAATTGACTCGCTCGTATTTTATCACAGATGTTTGAACAGAGCTATGGGGGAATACATGAATTTGGTTCAGCCTTGTTTAAAACTCTTTTGAAACCCATTGACACTCAATATTGCGGGGAATAGAATTCAATATTGATGGAATACCTTATCAATTGTTTGATAGATTTATCACCTTCGACCAAAACTACATTTAGCTCCAAAACAGATTTTACTTCGTCTTCAAAAGCGACTATCAGCTTAAGTTCAAAACATGATGAGTGTATATCTGTAACTATCAAATTGATAGCTGCTGATGATAATACTGCTGGTTATTTAGCGCTTTTGGAATTAACAAAAATATGCAACATCCTAAGTTTTAATAATATTTTCGTGGTCGGAAGCCATATTACTGGCATGAGCAGTAATTCATCATGTCAATCCCGTATAAGGATTACTGTTACACCTCACTGTTCCCTAGCACTAGGGGGTAACGCGTTGACAAAACTAACTGAGGACTTAAAGAAAACGTATTCACTTGAATGCGAAGAGGCATTAACGCTCTGGCGCGACGCGACAAATAAGGATTCGACAACAGAACAATTTTTTCATTTATATAGGTTGATGGAATACATTCTCGGAGCGAAAAATGTTGATTTATGGATAAGAACCAAGGATCCATCAGTCAAGTTAATGCCCTCAAATAGCCATAGGAAACAAGAGCATACTATCTATACATACCTTAGGGACAATATACATTACAAGGAAGATGTAAAACGTTTCCCCATTCAGGAAGTTGCATCCAACCTGAAGAGTTTTAAAGAGTTAGTGAAACAGGCAATCAAAGAACGATTTAACCTTTAACTCGGTTATCTTTGTTGGACCTGGGCCTCTTATTTCGATATCTCCAACGGGTTAGATAGCACATTATCGCATTCGCCGTGGACAAAATAGTTGTCCGGTTGCGTCAACGACGCAAGTCTGCGCAAGTCTGTTTGTTCTATTGTTCTGCGAAAAAGAAAGATTATTTTACCAGCGCTTCCAACCGTTGTATAGCACCTTTGATATAGCTGCGCCGGGTCTCCCACTCGGTGATTACGCTGTCCAGAGGATCCAGCGGTTGATAACCCTGGGATTCAAGCTGTTTGTACATGTTTTTGAGGCCGTTGACCACATGCGTCTGTCTGACCAGTTCTTTTTTGCTGTCCCTTAAAGCGCCTTCGTAATATTCTGCCTTTTTCATGCTGTCCTCCCCATAACAAGCCTATATTACCCCATTATACTACACCCATCAAGTGCTGCGGCGTAAAACCCACAATGCCCCTAAAAATAATCTTCCCGGCCTGTGTTGACATCGTCTTCCCTCCGTATTAAGGTTTAGCAACAAGGTTAAGTATTTTAATGCGAGTTGACGGAGAAGAGAACATTTTAAAGAAACCGATGATCGCTGAAAATGTGCGCTCTATGCTGGCTGAGTTGCCCCCCGGGGTAGAGCTCATAGCAGCGGCTAAAACGCGCACCCCCGGGGAGATTACCGAGGCCATAGAAGCCGGAGTGCGCATTATCGGGGAAAACTTTGTCCAAGAAGCCGAAACGGCGCGCGCCGCCATCGGAGACAGAGTGCGCTGGCATCTCATCGGCAGCCTGCAAAAAAACAAGGTGAAAAAAGCCATCAGGCTGTTCGATATGATCGAGACGGTTGATTCTCTCGAGCTGGCAAAGGCTATCGACCGGGAAAGTGCCGTTATGGACAAGGTTATGCCAGTATTGATCGAGGTCAACTCCGGGCGGGAACCCCAGAAATCAGGAGTCCTTCCCGAGTATGTCGAGGCGCTAGTTAAAGAGATAGCCAAACTTGAGCATGTGAAAATCTCCGGGCTAATGACTATGGGGCCGCGTTTCGGGGACCCTGAAGAGGCGCGCTCTTACTTTGCCGGGACACGCAGGATTTTTCAGGGGCTCAAAGACCTTAAACTCGACGGCGTCGAAATAAAGTATCTCTCGATGGGCATGACCAACTCGTACAAAATCGCGCTAGAAGAAGGCGCCAACTTGGTCAGGTTGGGAAGCAGGATATTCGAGGAGCGGAGCTAGGCCAGCTTCTTCAGCCCCTCAGCCACTTCGCGAAGGTCGGAGAACGGCGTATGAGCCACGCTGGCTTCTTTGCAGCTCGCGGTGAGATTGTCCAAGGAAAAGATGCGGCTACACAGCCTCGCCGGCGCAAAGTCCGACGTACCATTACCTACATAAATAATGCGGTAACCCTGCTTCAAAAAGTCTCTGGTATAGGCTTCTTTAAAACCATCCTCGATGGGCTTGCCGTCGGGTCCTTCGTACCAGGCTTCCACGCCCTCAGGTTTAAAATTAGAGCGGGCCGCCACGAACTCCAGTCCATTCAATCCCAGCATATTGAGGATAGCGTCGATGTAGAACATCATGCCGTTGCTGACAATGACGAAGCGAAAGTCGAGCTCGCGGCAGGCCTTGAGGAGCTCGGGTAGCCCGGGGCGTATTACCGCCTTTTGGCGCACAAATCGCTCCAGCGTCTCTTTATCGGCTTTAACCTTGGAAAAGGCAGTAGCGTTGAAGTGGTTGACTGTCATCTTGCCCTGCATGTATTCCTGGAAAAGCTCGCGCCAGCCGTTTCCGGTAAATTCATCCAGTATCTGGAAGCTGACGTCGCCGATGGTCACGGTGCCGTCGAAATCACACTGTACGAGTGTGGGTTGTTCTTTAAAGGGCATGGGCATTTTCCGGAACCATCGGCTTGTCTTCCGAGTTTGAGCGTGCGGGACTTCCGATTACCAAACCTTCTTTAGAGATTTCCCCGACTGGTTGTTCGGCTGGCTTGGGCTCGATCTTATACAACATATCTGGACTTTCGAGATAGTCGATATATAGCACTCCATTCAGGTGATCGATTTCGTGTTCCAGTGCCTGGGCT
>JBEKPN010000071.1:0-5758 GCA_049520695.1 Dehalococcoidales bacterium
AAGAAGTTACCGTTGTCTACCGCCGCTCACGAGCGGAAATGCCGGCCATCCCCAGCGAAATCGAAGACATGGAGCACGAAGGCATCAAGCTGCACATCCTGGCCAATCCGGTCAAGGTCCTGTCACAGGACGGCAAACTGACAGGCGTCGAATGTATCCGCATGGAGCTGGGCGAGCCCGATGCCAGCGGGCGGCGCCGTCCCGTGCCGGTGAAAGACTCCGAATTCACCCTGGACATCGACTGTCTCATCATCGCTACCGGCCAGAGTGTGGATAAAACCTCTCTCTCTGAAAAACTGGCCTACACTAACAGCAATACGCTTAAAATTGACCCCGTCACCCTCGAAACCAACATCAAGGGCGTCTTCGCCGGCGGAGACGTAGTGAGACCGGCTGACGCCATTACAGCTATCGCCGCCGGCAAGGAAGCCGCCATTTCGATCGACCGCTACCTCAAGGGCGCTGACCTGAAACAAGGCAGGCCGGAGGTACGCCAGAAAGTCAAAGACATCGCCAAAAAAGATGTGCTGAAAAAGGTGCGGGCCACCATGCCCGCGCTCGAGCCGGCCGCCAGGGTAAGCTCCTTCGTGGAAGTCGAGACGGGATTCGATGAAACAACGGCCGTCAGCGAAGCCGCGCGCTGCCTCAACTGCGGCATCTGCTCCGAGTGCCTCGAATGCCTCAAGGCCTGCGAAGCCAAGGCGGTTGACCACCAGCTGACTGACGAGGTTATCGAAGTGAATCCTGGGGCCATAATAGTGGCTACCGGTTTTGACCTCTACGATCCCACAAAACTTCCAGAGTACGGCTACGCAAGGATAAGTAATGTTATAACAGCCATGGAATTCGAGAGGCTGACTTCAGCCTCTGGTCCTACGGCCGGTGAACTCAAACGGGCCTCCGACGGGAAGATACCAACCACTATTGCCTTCATTCAATGTGTCGGCTCGCGCGATTTCAAGAACAAGTCCTATTGTTCCAGTGTCTGCTGTATGCACGCCACCAAAGAGACAATCCTGGCAAACGAACACCATCCCGAGACCAGATCATACATATTTTGCATGGACATGAGGGCGGTGGGCAAACGTTTTCAGGAATACGTGGCCAGGGCTAAGCAAGAGTACAATGTCACCTATATCAGGGGGCGACCAGGCAAAATTGACGTTAACCCCCAAAATCAAAATCCTATTGTCTGGTATGAAGACACCATCACCGGTGAAACAAAACACCAGGAAGTAGACCTCGTGGTGCTGTGCCAGGCGCTTGTCCCGACCGCGAGTGTTAAAGAGCTGGCCGCAAAACTGGGGATAGGATTGGACGAACATGGATTCGCGAGGCTACCTGACGGGCTGGCGCGCCCGGTAGACACAGATAAGGCTGGCATCTTCTTCTGTGGTTATGCCCACAGTCCCAGGGATATCCCTGACTCCGTAGTCCAGGCCTCGGCCGCGGCGGCCAGGGCCGCCGAAGTCTTGGGAGGAAACAGTTAATATGGCAGAACCGCGGATTGGCGTTTTCGTTTGCCACTGTGGCAAAAACATTGGCGGCGTCGTTGATGTCCCGCAGGTGGTGGAATACGCCAAGGGATTGCCGAACGTCATCTACGCCGAACACAACCTTTACACCTGCTCCGAAGAGGGCGTTGGGTCAATAAAAAGGAAAATCAAGGAAAACAACTTGAACAGAGTTATTGTGGCTTCGTGTACACCACGAACGCATGAGCCTCTCTTCCGCTCTGCTTGTGAAGAAGCCGGAATGAACAAGTACCTGTTTGAGTTCGTCAATATAAGGGACCAGTGCTCGTGGGTGCACATGCACCTGAAAGAAGAAGCCACCGAAAAAGCCAAGTGTCTCGTCAGCATGGGAGTTGCTAAGGCCCGATTCCTCGAACCCCTGGAAGAGATTGAAATAGGAGTTACCCCCAGCGTTCTGGTGATAGGCGGCGGCGTTGCCGGTATGAACGCGGCTCTTAACCTCGCCAATCAGGGTTTCGACGCTCACCTCGTGGAAAGGGAGGCCGAATTAGGCGGCTTGCTGAAAGGCGTTCACCGGCTTTTTACTGACAACCGGGATGCCCAGGAGTTCATCAGGTCTACCATCAACCGTGTTCAAAATCACAAGAAGATTAAGACTTACCTCTCTGCCAGCATAAAAGAAATCAGCGGCTTCATAGGCAATTTTGACGTCACACTGCTTCATAATCAAGCAGAGAACACAATAAAAATCGGCACAATTATCGTCGCCACAGGGGCACAGGAACTCAAACCGCTGGGCCAATATAAGTATAAACAGATGCCTAACGTGCTGACCCAGATGGAACTGGAAGGGGAAATGAAGAAGGGGACGGTTAGCGGGCAGAACGTAGTAATGATCAACTGCGTCGGGGCACGCGTGCCGGAGAGGACCTATTGCGGCCGTTTCTGCTGCGTGACTGCTATCAAGAACGCCGTCCTTATCAAAGAAGCTAACCCGGAAGCGAAGGTCTGGATTCTCCATCGTGACCTGATGACTTACGGCGTCGAATTCGAGAACTACTATCGCAAGGCCATGGAAGCAGGCGTCCGGTTCGTGAGATACGATATTGACCAACCGCCCGAGATTATCGGCGAAGGTAAAGCACAGAAAGTTAAGGTGTATCACCAGCTTATGCGCCGATGGTTTGAGCTGCCCTGCGACCTGGTTGTTTTAACCACTCCTATGGTACCTAACGATGACAACAGTACAATTTCGAAAATGCTCAAAGTGCCCCTGGGGCAGGAGGGCTTCTTCCTGGAGGCACATCTCAAGCTGCAGCCGGTGGAGTTTGCCACCGACGGGGTATTTATTTGCGGTTCGGCCAGATGGCCTGTCGATATCACGGAGGCTATCGCGCAGGCGTACGCTTGCGCTTCAAAGGCGGCGATTCCACTGCGCCGGGGTTATGTCAAGCCGGAGCCGATAACCGCTTTAGTTGATGAATCGCGTTGCAGTGGCTGTGGCATTTGTGAGCCCGTCTGCGCCTATAAAGCTATAAATAAAGTCAGCAAGAATGGCAAAACGGTATCCGAGGTCGTGACCGCGCAATGCAAAGGCTGCGGAACGTGCGGGGCGTCCTGTCCTGCCGGCGCTATCACGATGAGCCACTTCACAGACCGTGAAATCATGGCGCAAATCGACGCTTTTGCCACCTTTGCGGGCGCGTGAAATGAAGAGGCAAGGGATGGAAAGCAAAAAATTTGAGCCAAAGATATTAGGCTTCGCTTGCAACTGGTGCACCTATGCTGGGGCCGACCTTGCTGGCACTTCACGACTTCAATACCCCCCGAACATCAAGGTAATCAGGGTAATGTGCAGCGGCCGGATAACACCCGAATTCATTTTGTCAGCCTTTAGCAAAGGCGCTGATGGGGTACTCGTTGGCGGTTGCCATCCGGGAGACTGCCATTATATCGCCGGAAATTATAAGGCACTGCGAAGGAGCGAGCTAACCAAGAAGCTGCTCTCACAATTTGGAATTGAACCTGAAAGGCTTAGACTGGAGTGGATATCCGCTTCGGAGGGCGTCAGATTTGCACAGGTAGTCACCGAGTTTACCAACCAGATTAGGACGCTTGGGCCTATCGCCATGACCTCTGGGAGTAGAACGTGATTGAAAACAAGCAAGAACTAATAAAGCTGGGCGACGATTTCCTGGAGAGGCTATATGCCGAGCCCGGCGGCGAATATGTACGGCTCTGCGCCCAGTGCGGCATGTGCGTTGCCTCCTGCCCCAGCGCCAGCCGGGTTGATTATCCGCCCAGAAAGCTTATCTCGCTATTGCGGGCCGGTAGACAACTTGAGGTTTTAACCAGTAACTCCATGTGGCTGTGCTTGTCTTGCTATCTCTGCTCCGAGCGCTGCCCACGTGGCGTGGTGTTTCCCGCCCTTATCCACGCCCTGCAGCGTCTGGTCAACAGATACGATTTACCGACTTACCGAAGTACTGCACCAAAAATGTATCAAGAATTCATCAGTATCGTAGAGAATAATGGACGGAACCACGAGCTTTACTTGCTATTGAGGTATTATTTCAAGACCAACCCTTTGGGGGCACTTAAGTTTATGACGGTAGGGCTGAAAATGCTCTTATGTGGACGCCTTGTCCTAAGACCTCCAAAAAAAATAAAGGGGTTTGAACAGTTGAAGCTCATGCTTGACAGGGCCAAGGCAATGGAGAGCGGTAAGTGAAACAATATTCTTATTTCCCCGGCTGCTGTATGGAGGGTTCGGCCAGACCGTACGACACGTCGCTACAGGCCGTTAGCAAAGCCCTGGATTTTGAGCTAATTGAACTGGAAAACTGGAACTGCTGCGGTTCGACACCTTTCGGCTCAACTACTCAACTCGAATTCATCTCTATGGCGTCACGTAACCTGGCAATAGCTGAAACGAAGGGACTGGAACTGGTGACGGCGTGCAGCGATTGCTACCTCACACTAAATCAAGCCAATGCCGAGCTCGAAAAATACCCCGACGTGAAAAAGAAAATCGGCGATATTTTAAATAGCGTAGGGCTGAAGTATAACGGTACCGTCAAGATCAAACATTTAACCCAGGTGCTGATAAAGGATGTCGGGTTGGAACAAATCAAGTCCAGAGTGGTAAAGCCTTTGGAGGGTCTGAAGATAGCGTCCTACTACGGATGTCAGTTGGTTCGCCCGATCGCCGGTTTTGACGACCCTGAATTCCCCGAATTCTTAGATCGGCTTGTATCCGTCCTGGGTGGAGAAACAACGGAGTTTCCGCTCAAAGCTCGCTGCTGCGGTGGAGCTTCGATGATATACCAGCCTGACCTCGCCCTGGATTTGATCCACAAGCTCCTTGAGTCTGCCTCCGCCGGCGGTGCGGAGCTAATCGTCACTCCCTGTCCACTGTGCCAGACAAACCTGGATGGCTACCAGGGATTCCTGAACAGGAAGTTCAAGACCAATTACAATCTGCCTATTTTATATTTCACCCAGTTGATTGGCCTGGCAATAGGGCTTAGCCCCAAAAATCTGGGTATGGACCAGCTTGTACTCTCGCCCAAGAAATTGTTAAACCAATACTTTGCTGCAGGCCCGCAAACGGTGAAGGGAGCATAGGATGGACACGAAGATAGGTGTCTATATCTGTCATTGCGGAGCCAATATTGCTGGCACTGTTGACGTGGAACAGGTGGCTGAAGCTGCTTCCCATTTCACCGGCGTGGCCGTAGCGCGCCATTACCTCTATATGTGCTCTGACCCGGGACAAGGGCTCATCCAAGAAGATATAAAAAAGTTAGGACTGAACCGCGTGGTGGTCGCGTCCTGTTCGCCTCGTATGCACGAAATCACCTTCCGGCGAACCTGTGAGAAAGCCGGTCTGAATCCGTATCTATTCGAAATGGCAAACATCCGGGAACATTGTTCGTGGGTTCATGATGACATGCGTCTGGCAACCGCAAAAGCTAGGGCTCTAGTAAAAGCTGCGGTAAGACGTGTTTCTTATGACGTGCCCTTGACCATTAAGGAAGTCCCGGTAAATCCAAACACGCTCATAGTTGGTGCTGGCATCGCCGGTATCCAGGCGGCGCTCAAGATAGGTGATTCCCAGCACAAGGTCTACCTTGTTGAGCGAGAGCCGAGCATCGGTGGACACATGGCGCAGCTGGATAAGACCTTTCCCACCATGGATTGCTCTGCCTGCATCCTGACTCCTAAAATGAGCATGATAGGTTCACATCCTTTTATCGATTTGATGACATATAGTGAAGTGG
>JBEKPN010000072.1:0-6187 GCA_049520695.1 Dehalococcoidales bacterium
ACACCTCACGCCCGTTTCCGAGATAGACCGCCGCCCGCTGGGTGACGGCAAGGTAGGCCCGGTCACAGCGCAACTAAAGAAGCTCTTCTTCGACACCATCAAGGGCAACCTGCCGCGCTACATGGACTGGTGCACGCCGGTGTATAAGAAATAGAATCTAGCAAAGTCTGGATTAAGGAAGATGGCTGGCAAAAACCAGCCGTCTTTTTGTTTCCAGTGGAATCGTGATTCAAGATAACCTGGCGGGATGAGTTGAGCATGTCCTGAGGGGTGATTTACTCCGGTTCAGGAGGAAAAAGGGTGTGAATCAGGTCTGTTAAAAGGCGGAGGCCGCTTGCCTCCTTTTCAATTAATAATGATTATTTGAAAGAATTGCGGTATTCGTTTGTGGTTGTTAGCTCTTATTTGGCTTTGCATTCTTTTTCCTATGGTCTAAAGATGATTTGAGTTTTACTTTATTTGGTTTTAGAATGCTACTTCGGCCATCAATGCTAGATTTCTTTACCATTCTATCCTCCTTCTATTTAATTCCAAATTAGTGAGTATAAATTCTACATTAACGGTCTGTGTATTGAAGCTTTGAAGCACTTTGCCATTGGGGTCTTTTATTTGAGTTGTGAAAATACCACCAGTTATCTGAATCTCAGCGAATTGATACAGTTGGAGATTAATCGTAAAGCTGGCACTATTTGATGAGTAGATGGGAACGTTGGTGCTTGTTATCCAATTACCAGGTGTCGTCAAGGCATAATTACCGGTCACTGATTTGTTTCCGCTCATAGTAACAGTTGTAGTGTAGGCGTTATTGTTATCTGTTCCAGTCCAATTAACAAATGCATAGGGGAACAGCTGGTTCGCAGTGAGTGAAACTTGAGCACCTTTGTCGTATATACCGTTGCTAGGGCTTACGTTTCCGCCGTTTGCAGGGTTACTTGATGTTGTGAGAGAGTATTGTTGGATAAAGTATGCGGTAACTGTCTTTTCTCCATCCATTAAAACGCTTAGTGGGTTCGTTGTTCCTGATACACTTCCACTCCAATGGTCAAACCTATATCCAGTTGCAGGAGACGCTGTAACTTTTACGGTGCTTCCTGCTTCAAAACTACCACTCTTCGGGTCTACAGTTCCATTGCCTGAATTATCAACGCTCATTTGAAGGTTATACATTATCTTCGCAAAAGAAGCCACGATGTTCTTATTTGAATTCATTTTAATGGTTATAGGGTTAGTAGTGCCCGAAATGTCACCTGCCCAACCACTGAATGAATAGTTTTTCGTTGGAGTTGCCACAAGGGTCACTTGGTCTCCATTTTTGTAAGTTCCGCCAATGGGGCTGACAGTACCACTTCCAACAGGAGTAACTGAAGTGGTCAACGACACATCGGGCTTCTTACACCCCCCAATGACAAGAGTTGATAGTACCATAAGAAAAGCTAATATAGCATTAATTTTATTCATAGCTCTTTTCCTGCCGGCTCTCTTTGCCAGATATTATATCACCACCTGCAAGCACCCTACTAATATACCAATGGCTTTTACAACGTCCTGTTAGAAGGATAGGAAAATAATTCAGATTATCAGCTCTTGGCTTTGGCCGGGGTTTCTTCCCCCACCCGCGCCACGCTGGTCACCCCCTGCACCGTTTCTATGCGGCTCATGATGCGGGAAAGCTGCGGCAATCCTGTGGTTTCTACGTCGAAATAGAGCGAGGTGGTGTGGTCCTTGTGCGGGGTAACGTTCATGTTGGATATGTTGACCTTTTCTTCCGCCAGCAGCGTCGAGATGTCCCTCACCAGCCCCACCCTGTCCCAGGCCTCCACCTGCATCTTAACAGGGTAATGCACGTCGGCACGACCCCACTCCACACGCACCAGCCGCTCTTTTTCATCCTCATGCACCACGTTATAGCAGTCCTGGCGGTGGATGGTGATGCCGCGGCTACGTGTGATATAGCCGGTGATAAGGTCGCCTGGCACCGGATTGCAGCAGCGGGCCAGGTTGGTGAGCAGGTCGCCCGTACCCAGCACCTGAATGCCGGACGTTGACGGCCTGACCGTGGCTTCAGCCACCGGTTTGGGCTGTTCCTGGGCCGCCAGTTTGAGGGCGATGGTCTGAGTGCTGACGTCGCCGCAGCCGATGGCGGCAAAGAATTCGTCCATGTTTTCATATTTGAACAGAGTAGCGATTTTCTCGCGGTCTCCTACTTCTAGCCCAAGGTGCTTGATCTCCTTATCGAGCATCTCGCGGCCAAGCTCGATATTCTCCTCGCGCTCCTGCTTCCTGAACCACTGTCGGATCTTCTCGCGGGCGTGCGAGCTTTTAGCATAACCCAGGTTGGGGCTCATCCAGTCGCGGCTGGGGCCTTTGGCCTTTTTGGAAGCGATTATCTCCACCACATTGCCGTTGGCTAACTCAAAGTCCAGCGGCACCATGCGCCCGTTGACCTTGGCCCCGGCGCAGCGGTTGCCCAGGTCGGTATGGATGCGGTAGGCAAAATCAATCGGCGTTGACCCTTTGGGCAGGTCTTTTATCTCGCCCTTGGGAGTGAACACGAACACCTGGTCGTTGAAAATATCCGTCTTGACCGATTCGAGGAATTCTTCGGCCCCGGCCAGCTCCCTGTGCCAGTCGATGAGTTGCCTCAGCCAGCCGATGCGCTCCTCCACCTCGATGTCTTTTTTATCGCACTCCTTGTAGCGCCAGTGGGCCGCCACGCCGAACTCGGCCACGCGGTGCATCTCGCGCGTGCGTATTTGAATTTCGAGGGGGGTGGTGCCTTTGAAGAGGACGGCGGTGTGCAGAGACTGGTATCCGTTGGGTTTGGGATTGGCGATGTAATCGTCGAAAGCGCCGGGGATGGGGTGCCACAGGTTATGCACCGTGCCCATGGCGTGATAGCATTCGGGGATGGTATCGACAAGCACGCGCACCGCCAGCAGGTCGTATATCTCGTCGAACTGCCTCCCCTGGGCGGCGTAGCGCTCTATCTTTTGAGAGATGCTGTAAAGGTGTTTGGGACGCCCGGAGACATCGGCTTTGAGGCCCAGCCGCTCGAACTCGCTGCGCAGTATCTGCATCACGCTGCCGACGATCTCTTCACGTTCGGTGCGGCGGTTGGCCACCAGCCTGGCTATCTGGCTGTACTTGCGCGGCTCGAGAAAATGGAAGGCCATATCCTCGAGCTGCCATTTGAGCTCCCAGATGCCTAAACGGTGCGCCAGCGGGGCGTATATCTCCAGCGTCTCGCGGGCAATGGCCTTCTGGCGCTCGGGGGGAAGCGCCGCCAGCGTGCTCATGTTATGCAGCCGGTCGGCCAGCTTGATGAAGACCACCCTGAGGTCCTCGGCCATGGCCACCAGCATCTTGCGCAGGTTTTCGGCCTGCTGTTCGCGTACAGAGGTGCGCTGCTGCAACTCTCCCGGCAGGGGTAGGGCCAGCTTGGAGAGCTTGCTCACGCCATCCACCAGGCGTGCCACGTCCGCTCCGAATTTGTCTTCTATCTGCTTGAGCGTGATGCCGCAATCTTCGGTTACATCGTGCAGCAGGGCGGCGGCTAGCGTGGTGGCGTCCAATTGCTGTTCGGCCAGCGTGAGGGCTACTTGATAGGGGTGCTCCATGTAGGGGTCGCCCGACTTGCGCACCTGGCCTTTATGGGCGCTGGCGGCATAGTCAAAGGCGGCTGACACCAGCGTCAGTTTCTCTGGAGGAAGGTACTTGCCTGCTCTTTCAAGCAGCGCCTCAGACGTCATCCGGAAGCCTCAATTCGGTGCGAAGGGTATTATTAAGTATAAATCAAGATTGAGGGGTTGGCAAAGTCATGAAATTAGTCTTCTCCCCTTAGCAAGGGGAGATAAGAGAGGGATTTAAGAGGCGAGAAATCAAGACCCCTTTTCGCTCTCTCAGAGCTAAAGGGATAGGGAACCGGCAATCTCCCCCTTTATCAAAGAGCTTGTCCTGAGTGAAGCGAAGGAGGGATTCAGGGAATTTGGCTGCGCTGGTCAAGAGGAGGCATCGAGAGTCCGGGGCGTGCCTGATGACGTCCCGTATTCCTGCATCACCACCGCCAGCAGTATGATATCAACATACAAAAAGTAAGGCCAGAGGCTGCGCCAGGCGAAGAACAGCGGCATGATGGGCAGAATGACGCCCAAGTTAGGATACTTGCGCGCGTTGCGCCAGTACCAGACGACCGCCGCGATAAAGGCCGCCCCTTCCATGATGGTGAACGGCAGCGAAGATTGTATATTGACCCACCCCTGCAGTACCAGCGTGATGGCGCCCCACCCCGAGGGGAAGAGGGAGTCCCGCATCATCGATACCACGGAATCGAACCACAGCGACGGGCCGGCGATGATGAAGGGCAGGTTGAAAGCGGCGAAAACGCCGGCGACCAGTCCCGTTCCCAGCAAGGCTTTTTTCATGGGAAGCTGCTTAAATAGCAGGATGAGATAGAACGGCAGGAAGAACCAGGCGACCTGCTTGGTGGCCACGGCTACGCCCATGCATATTGCCGACACCCAGAGATTTCTGCGCCACAGCACCCAGGCCAGCAGCAGGAACGGGAAATAGAGGCTGCCGGTCATGCCGCTGGCGATGCCGTTCCATATAACTAGGCTGCCAAGACAGGCACCCGCCAGCCACAATCTCATGCGGGAAGGCGTCAGGGCGATGGCTACCCCCACGGCGATCAGGACGAGGATAAGCGAGACCACGCGGATGTTATCTATCCCGAACAACGAGAAAAACGCCGGGATGAGGAAGAAACCCGCCGGATACCCGAGCTTGGACTCAAGCTCAACGGGGACAATATCAGGTGTTTTGACCGCTTCGTTCCACAGTAAATTTATCTCGGCGGTGGTGGGGTAGGGAAAATCGCTGGCGAAACGCCCCAGGCGCAGCGGCGTGGTTTTATCATAGGGGCTGTCGACGCTGATAACGGCGCTGACAATATTGGAATCGGCATACGGGTTCTTGCCGTGCAGCACGTTACCGACCGCTTGGTCGAGCAGGGCGACGGCGTCACTGGATGACAGGTCGTGCGAAATATAGGCCAGTAACTTGGGGGTACCGGCACCCAGCACTCCCCCTCCCGTAGTGCCCAGGCTGGTGGCCACCAGCGCCAGCAGCTCCACCATGCCGGCTAAAACCAGCATAACCATGAGGGTAGTAGCCAGCGGTTTGAACCACTTCTCTATCCCGGCCAACCATCTGTCGGTCTGGGGCAGCGCCACCAGCACCAGCAGCCCCATCCAAAAGAGCCCCAGCACTATGCCGACCACAGCCAGCGCGTCGTTGGCATAAGTCAAGGCCAGCGCCCCCGCCAGCATGGCTAGCAGCATAACCAGAATGGCCGGGAAAATCAGAAGTATTCTGGGGGGAGGCCGGGGATGGAACCAGGATTTGATATTCATCTAGTATTAAAAATTAAAACACTAATCGCCGGCATATTCAAGTTTTGGCCTTGCGCAAGGCACCGGGCGGAGTAAAGCCCGGGTGCGCCGCCAATGGTTGGGACAACCAGCCCGGAGTCATCTGCAATGACCCACTGGTGGCGAGAGGGAATGTCAACGGAGACAACAATGGAATTCTTGGGCGTGCTAGAAATGGCAAAAGAGATAGCCCTTTCATCTGGCAGCCAATTTCGATTCCTGCGCGAACCGCATGAAGCCGTTAAGAAAGCTCAGGTAATCTATACAGATACCTGGACGAGCATGGGTCAGGAGGATGAGACTGCCAAACGGGAACAAGTCTTCCCGCCATATCAAGTAAATAAAAAACTGGTCTCTGAAGCTGACAAAGATGTGATTGTTATGCATTGTCTACCGGCGCATCGTAACCATGAGCTAACTGACGAAGTGGCGGACGGGCCGCATTCAGTTATTTTTCCTCAGGCGCAGAACCGTCTTCATGCGCAGAAGGCAGTACTTGCACGTCTTTTCAGAGTTGCCTGAAACGAGTATGTTCAAATGCCTCTCGACTGCGTGGCGCTCGGGGCTAAAGTCGATATGTATAGAATGAGGATGTAACCATGAACACGCAGGAATACATAGAAATTGAAGAGCAATATGGAGCCCACAACTACCAGCCTTTGGATGTTGTCATCACGCGCGGAGAAGGCGTATGGGTCTATGATGTAAATGGAAAGCGTTATCTGGATTGCCTGAGCGCGTACTCGGCCCTCAACCAG
>JBEKPN010000073.1:0-5726 GCA_049520695.1 Dehalococcoidales bacterium
CGTTTAATCCACGCTTTGCCAGATAGTCCCTAACTCTCTGTGCATCAGGGGAGTTCAGGAGCAGTTGGTGGTAAAATTCTGCTGCCATGTGATTTGCTTCATAGAGTCGGGAATTTTTTTCGCGAACTTCTGACGCTGTAGCGTATTGCGGTATGGCCACGCCGCTCTTTTCGGCCAGCAGGCGCAGCGCCTCACCGAAGCTGACACCATCTTTTTTCATAATAAAGGAAAAGATATCTCCGCCTGTGCCGCAGGCGCCGAAACAGTGCCAGCTCTGCTGGTCGGGATATACGAAGAAAGAGCCGTGCTTCTCGCTGTGGAATGGGCACAGTCCGCGGAAGGTCTTGCCGCTCTTGCTGAGCTGGGTGTACTGGCCGATGACCTCCACGATGTCGGTCTTCTGTTTTACGTCTTCAACTACGCTCATGATATTAAACCTTCTCTCCCTCGACGGGAGAGATAAGAGTGAGGGTGAGAGTCATTGCTTTCCCCCTCACACATTCGTCCTTCCGCCGAAGGACTCAGTGCAGGCCTCAATCCTCTCCTGCAAGGGGAGGAGGATATTTATTATACCCCCAGCTCGCAGACCAGATTCAGCGCGTATTGGTCGGTCATGCCGGAGATGTAGTCCACCACGCGCCTTTCTGTTTCGTCGCTGTAACTCATGTACTCAGGTGGCAGCTTATCCTCATGTTTTATCAAATATTCATAGAGTCTTTGTAAAATTCCACGGGCATGCCGCGCATCCTCGTTGTCCGAGAGTACATTATATACCCGCTCGAACATGAAGTTGCGCAGCGCGTCCGTCGCCCGCCCCACATCTTGGCTCATCCTGATGACAGGGGGCGCCTGCGTCTCCATATTGCCGGAAACTGCCCATGAGTTCTCCACGATGTTTGTCACCATGGTGTTCAACCTTTTTGAGTGCGAGCGTCCCAGGATGGCGGAAGCTTTTTCAGGCAGGTTATCCTCGGTCAGGATGCCGGCGCGAACGGCGTCGCCGATGTCGTGGTTGATGTAGGCGATGGCATCGGATATCTTGACCACCTCAGCTTCGTAGGAATTGCTGCGGCCCCAGTCCTGCCCGAACATGCTTTTTTCGCCCTTTGAGTGATTGAGGATGCCGTCGCGCACCTCCCAGGTAAGGTTGAGCCCCCGTCCATTTTTCTCCAGCAGTTCCACCACGCGCAGGCTCTGCTCGTTGTGGCGGAAACCTCTGTGGTACAGCTCGTTAAGTACATCCTCGCCGATGTGTCCGAAGGGGGTATGCCCCAGATCGTGCCCCAGGCTGATAGCCTCCGTCAGGTCTTCGTTGAGGTTGAGAGCGCGCGCGATGGTACGCGCTATCTGTGACACCTCCAGCGTATGCGTGAGGCGCGTGACATAATGGTCACCCAGCGGCGCGATAAAGACCTGCGTCTTGTGTTTCAGTCGTCTGAAAGCGTTGGTGTGCAGGATGCGGTCGCGGTCGCGCTGAAAGGCCGTGCGGATGGGGCACAGCTCCTCTTCCCGCTCGCGTCCGCGCGAAAGGCGGCTCTTCACGGCGTAAGGCGACAGGGTGTCTTCTCTGTCTTCGCTACGCTGCCGGACATTCAGCCGGTCGATCATTTAACTTGGAGCTTGGCCTCGGCGCGGGCGATGATGGCACGCGTGGTGCCTATCATGTCGGGGCTGACGGAGACCGATGTAATGCCCCAGGCCACCAGCTTTTCCGTTAGCTCGGGATAGACCGAAGGCGCCTGCCCGCAGATGGATGAACTTACGCCCATGCTCTTGGAAACGGTGATAGCGCGCTCGAGGGCCACCATGACGGCGTCGTTACGCTCGTCGAAGGTCTTAGCCAGCTTGGAGCTGTCGCGGTCGATGCCCAGCGTGAGTTGTGTCAGGTCGTTCGAACCGATAGAAATGCCGTCGATGCCCACCGCCAGGAACTTCTCCATGATGAAGATATTGGCCGGTATCTCTGTCATCATCCACAGCTTGAAATCCTCGGAACGCTTGAGGCCGAACTCTTCCATGAGGGCCTTGGTCTGCGCCAGCTCGTTTACCGTGCGTACGAAAGGTATCATCACCCACAGGTTCTTGTAGTCCTTGCGCACGCGCTTGATGGCTTCTATTTCCATTCGGAAGCTCTCTTGGTCGGTGATGTAACGCGAGGCGCCGCGGTAACCCAGCATGGGGTTTTCCTCGACTTCCTCGAACTCCTGTCCGCCTATTAGCTCTTTATATTCGTTGGTCTTGAAATCGGTGGTGCGGTAGACCACGGGGCGGGGGGAGAATGCCTTGGCGAAGGGCAAAATGCCTTCGTACATCTTCTGGATATATTCTTCCTGCCTGCCATTCTTGATCATGTACAGGGGATGTATGCCTATCTGGCTGACGATGAACTCGGCGCGCAGCAGGCCTACACCGTCCACGTTGCGGGCGGCTACCTTGTCGGCCAGCTCCGGCTGTGCCAGATTGACGTAAACGCGGGTACGCGTCTTGATTATTTCCCTGACCATAGATGCGACACTCGGTCCCTGGGCAGTGCGTGATACCTTGCCGCTATACACCTTGCCGTGAGAGCCGTCCACGGTTATGATCTGGCCGTCGTGCAGCAGGGTGGTGGCTTCTCCGGCACCCACCACACATGGTGTGCCCAACTCGCGGCTGACGATGGCGGCGTGCGAAGTGCGGCCGCCCCTGTCGGTGACGATGGCCACGGCGCGTTTCATGGCGGGCACAAAGTCGGGGGTGGTCATTTCAGCCACCAGAATGTCTCCGTCCTGCACCTGGTCTATGTTAGACGGGTCGAGCAGGATTTTAACCGGGCCGGTGGCCAGTCCCGGGCTGGCGGCGTCGCCGGCCAACAGCACGGGGGCGTCTATCTCAGGCTCGACCTCAAAGGCTTCTTTTAAAGTGGTGATGGGACGGGTCTGCACGATGAAGATCTTGCCGCCCTCCGCCGCCCACTCGATATCCTGCGGGCTCTGGTAATGATTTTCAAGAGTTTTGGCCAGTTCAGCCAGCTTGAGAACATCGGCGTCGCTGATCTTCTGCTTTTCGCGGGCACCGGGCACGGGCGTCCACATATTGGCATGCTCAGAGTTACCGGACGGATTGCGCACCAGTTTTTTGTCCTGTGTGCTTATCTTGCGCGATGAAATGCTGCCACTCTTCTTATCTATAATAAAAAGGTCCGGAGTGACTTCCCCGGACACGATGCCTTCGCCCAGACCGTAGATGGCTTCGATGACTATCTTATTGGTGTCGCTGGTGAGGGGCTCGACGGTGAACATGACGCCGGAAGCTTCGGAGGCTACCATACGCTGCACGGGAACGGCGATGCCCACCTTGAGGTGGTCGTATTTTTGCTGGTGACGGTAGTAGATGGCGCGGGACTCGAAGAGGGAAGCCCAGCACATCTGCACAGCCTTGACCACACTCGTCTTGCCTTCAATATTAAGAAAGGTGCTCTGCTGGCCGGCGAAGGAAGCTTCTGGCAGGTCTTCGGCGGTGGCGGAGGAGCGCACAGCCACCAGCCCGAGGCCCATTTTGATGTAGGCCTCTTCTATGGCCCTGGCGGTTTCTGGTGGCATAGGGGCACTCAGGATGAGCTGTTTGATCTGTGCGGAGGCCTGCTGTAGCTTCTTGCTGTCGTTGGTGTCCAGGCCTTTGAGGACGGCGGTGATCTTCGGGGCTAGACCGGCGTTCTGGATAAAATCGTAATAAGCATCTGCGGTCACTATGAAACCGGGAGGCACTGGGATCTTGGCCCTGGTCATTTCGCCCAGGTTGGCACCCTTGCCACCCACCAGTGGGATATCCTTGCGGCCTACGTCTTCAAACCAGACAATCGCCTTATGGCCTTTTTGCATGAGTTTTCACCTCCTGAGGTTGCTAGAAGTGCATTCATTATAACAGAACCATTTTAAAAAGCGCTAGTGAAAAGAGGCCACAGAGCATTTTTTATTTTGCGGAGTTTTCGTGGCTTTCCTGATGCGCTTCGTTGTATGTCGAAGGACAACTCAATAAGAGGACGCTTATGCACTACCCTTTTTCTCTCGCATCGTTTGGTAAAGATTGATAAAGAGGAGAAAGCGATACCATAAAGTTACAAATATGTTTATTGGTTTTTAAGAGGTCGACTATTGACCCCTTTTATTCAGTTGACACCCTGTAAGGTCGGGGGTAGAATTATGCATGCGGTTGTAAGGAGGGGATGAAATATGATTGAAATGACTATCGATAGCCTGCGGGTAGGCATGATGAACCCGAAGTCCACCCAGCACGGCACTCCTTACGTCGTGCTGCTCAAGGAAAAGGCCGCCGAGCGCTATCTGCCTATCTTCATCGGCCCGGCTGAAGCTAATGCCATCGCCATCAAGCTGCGCGGCGAACAGGTGCCGCGCCCTCTGACACATGACCTGATGCGCTCCATCATCGACAGCCTGGGCGCTACCATAGACTCCGTCATCGTCAGCGACCTCAAGAATGACACCTTCTACGCCAAGGTGATTCTGAATGTAAACGGCGGCCAGATGGAAGTGGATTCGCGCCCGTCGGACGCCTTCGCTCTGGCTCTCACCGCCGGTGGAGTCCCCATTTTTGCTGAAGACTCGGTCATCGAGAAGGCCGGCATATCCCTGACTCACGGCGAGGGCGAGGACTTTGTCATGGACAACCAGCACCCTGAGGTCGGGGGCAGGATGCCGGAGGGCAAGCCTGGCAAGGTGAGCGACGAGGAGCTGGGCAAGCTTTCGGCTTTCAGTGACTTCCTCAACAGCCTCGACCTGGAGGATTTCGGCAAATACAAGTCCTGAAGTCGAGTTGAGACTAATGATTAAAGCCCTGGAAAAATTCCGGGGCTTCTTATTAATAACTAAGTGTTCAAAGCTAAACAGCTTGTTGACTTTGTTCGGTTGATTCTGGTATCCTTTTCGACAGCGTTTTGAGGCTTTATGCGAGCATGGCAAGCCGCACTCAGTGTCCTCGGGAGGGTCCTCGGGGTGGGATGGTATATAGCTATTGCCATCCTCATGGGTCTTCTGGGGGGATTGTGGCTGGATGGGAAGTTTAACACCAAGCCTCTTTTTACTATTATCGGTCTGATAATCGGCATACTGGTTGCAGTCTATGGCGTTTACCAGATTTTTCTCCCGCTTTTAAATAATAAACAGGGTAAAGGGGATAGCTAGTGGCTAAGAAAAAGGGCTGTCTCGGCTGTTCATTACCAGTCGCAATCATAATTATAGGCGTCATACTTGCGATAATTTTCCTTGGCCTATTAGCAGGGCCTCTTGGTGTTAAATTTGGCGTCCATGGCCTGCCCAGCTGGATGACACTGAAGTTACCCGAGCCGAAACTTCCTGCGGACGTGGTTTTTCATATCTTTACGTTTCCGGTCACCAATACGATACTGGGCACCTGGATTACCATGCTTTTTCTGGTTATATTTTCTATTATTGTCGTTCGAAAACCGAGAATAATCCCCGGCAAAGCTCAGTCTGTTGCCGAAAGTATATTCGGGTTCATCGATAACCTTTGCACAAGCACGGCTGGTGAAAAAGACGGACGCACATTCTTCCCCTTCGTAGCCACCATTTTCTTATTCGTCTTGTTTAACGCTTTACTGGCGCTTATCCCTGGCTTTGGCACCATTCTTTTTCATACTCAAGGAGGCGATGTAGAACTTGTGCGGGCCGCCAATACTGATTTCAATACCCCGCTGGCTCTTGCACTTA
>JBEKPN010000074.1:0-5723 GCA_049520695.1 Dehalococcoidales bacterium
CTCGAATAAAGGCTAGGACAATGTCCCGCAGTGGCAACTTATTCTTGCTAGTGGTACGATTTCTGTTAGACAGATGCACTAATAGCTATGCGAAGGTGAGAAGATGGAAATAATACCCGGAGTACACAAGGTTGATGGTGTCAGAGGCGCTAACAGCTACTTGGTCATCAGCGATTCTGCCGGTATAGTTGTAGACACCGGGATGCCTGGCAATGGTAAGAATATTGCGGATTACATCACGAAGCTAGGCAAGAAACTCGGCGACATCTCATATATAGTTCTGACTCACTCTGATGTTGACCATAGCGGCAGTGCCGCGGAATTAAAGGCGCTAACCGGTGCCAAGCTGGCTGTGCACACGGTAGATGCCGCTGTCGTTTCCGGTGAAATGAGGACGAAAAGACCCAAGGGAATTCTAATGCCTCTATTTTGGTTGATGAGCAAGATGATTCGATTCCATCCTGTGAAACCAGACGTTATGCTGAAAGATGGCGATATAATCGGGGATTATAAGGTGGTGCACTGCCCGGGACACACGGGAGGCAGCATTTCACTTTACCATCTACCAGACATAATTTTTGTCGGAGACGCGTTAAGGAGTGATGGAAAAGGCAATCCGTTGCTGCCGTCAAGTGTGATGTCTCTCGACATGATACAGGCGATGGATTCAGTAAAGAAGATATCAAACCTTGAGTTTAGTGTTTTGCTACCCGGACATGGTACACCGGTAATCAAAGAAGCTTCACGCAAGGTAAGGAGTTTACTTGTAGAGTAGTATGCTTCGCACGAGGCTATTTTCTCGTTTTCCAAATGACGAATTGGCCGTCGAGGGGATTCATAGCCAATTGATTAGTGCTGCCTCTGCACCGTTTGTTACAATAGTGCGTAAATATCTGACCGGTTTAGTTTCATGTTGTCGGGAAGGCCAAGTTTTAACATAAGCTATGATACGCAGTTATTATTCTCGTTCCCGCAGCAATGCTCCCGACGAGAAACCTAAAATCACGAGGGGTTTGCTCAAACGTGTCTGGAGCTATGCCCGGCCCTACCGATGGTGGGTACTGGTAATGCTGGTTATCACGCTGGCGACCACCGGTCTCGGGCTGCTAATGCCTCTCATTGTGAAGATACTCATTGACGAAATATTGCCAAAGGGCGATTTGCACCAGTTGGCCTGGCTGATCGGGGCGATGATGCTAATACCGCTCCTCACAGGCGGTCTGAACGTGATTCTGAGGCAGCTCAGCGCAAAGGTGAGCGAAGGGGTCGTTTACGATTTGCGCCTAGCGCTGTTCTCTCATTTGCAGCGCATGTCGCTGGGTTTCTTCACGCACACCAAGGTCGGCGAATTGATGAGCCGCCTCAACAACGACGTCGTTGGCGCGCAGACCGCCATCAGCTCCACCTTTGTCAGCATCGTCAGCAGCTTGATCCAGGCCGCCGCTGTGGTGGCAGTCATGCTCACCTGGGAATGGCGGCTGACGCTACTCAGTATCGCTGTTCTCCCCATATTCCTTTTAGCGGCTCGCAGCTTGGGGAAGCGACTGCGTGACATTACCAGAGAGCAGCTCGACATTACCGCGGATATGAACGCCATGGCGCAGGAAATGCTTAATATCAGCGGGGCGCTGCTGGTCAAGCTTTTCGGACGCACCAGCGAGGAGGATAAACGTTTCGAGCTGCGCGCCGGAAAGGTGCGCGACATCGACGTGCGGCGGTCGGTCACAGGCGCGCTCTTCTTCGTCAGCATCAGCTTGCTGAGTGCCATCGGCATGACGCTGGTCTATGGAGTGGGCGGTTATATGGTGATCTTGAAGACACTTACCATCGGTACTATCGTGGGACTGGGGCTGTACCTGGGGAACCTGTATAGCGCGTTGCAGACGCTAACCAACGCGCCGGTTGATTTCGCCACCTCGATGGTGAGCTTCGAGCGTGTCTTTGAGGTGATCGACCTGCCTTATGAGATTGCGGAGAAGCCGGATGCCTTCATACTGAAGGATGTGCGCGGTAGCATCGAGTTCCAGGATGTCAGTTTCCACTACACGATAGAAAAGAAGGCCCTCCTCAAGGAGGTGCGCCGCTTTGGCCTGATACAGAATGCGCGGACGATATTGTCCAGCGATGATTTCGAGAAGCCACATAACGGCGAAAACGGACGTGACGATGATAAAACCGTGGCTGGGCCGAGCCAGGCGCGCGACGAAGTTCTGGAGCATGTTTCTTTCCGGGCTGAACCGGGCCAGCTGGTGGCGCTGGTCGGACCCAGCGGCGCCGGCAAGACGACTCTGACCTATCTAATCCCACGTCTTTACGACCCCACCGCCGGCAGCATACTGATTGATGGGCACAATCTGCGGGATGTGACGCTGGCATCACTTACCCGCCAGATTGGCATGGTCACGCAGGAGACCTACCTTTTCCATGATACCATTCGCGTCAACCTGCTCTACGGCAGATCGAACGCGACCCAGGCTGAAATCGAAGCAGCGACGAGGGCAGCCAATATCCACGACTTCATTATGGGCTTGCCATTGGGGTATGAAACTATCGCCGGTGAGCGCGGCTACAGGTTGAGCGGCGGCGAGAAACAGCGCATAGCCCTGGCGCGCGTAATCTTGAAAGACCCGCGCATCCTAGTACTGGACGAGGCCACCAGCTCGCTCGACAGCCAGTCTGAAGCCCTCATCCAGGAAGCACTTAAGCGGGTTATGTTAGGTCGTACCAGCATTGTTATTGCCCACAGATTGAGCACTATTCTGGCCGCCGATTTGATCCTGGTGATGGATAGCGGTCGCATAATAGAACGCGGCACACACAGCGAGTTGTTAGCTCAAGACAGACTGTATGCCCGTTTATACGAGACCCAGTTCCGCAGTAAAGTGAAAGAACATGACGGGAAATCGTCCGAATGATGAAGTACGTGAAAGGATGTCATGACAAAAACTCCTGAAGGTAAATCAAGGAGGGAATTCCTTAAGGGCTGTGGCCTAGTCGCAGTTGGATGCTTTGTTTTCAGTCTTGATTCTTGCATCTCCCGATCAAGCCCCCAGCCCTCCACTTCTGCCCAGATGCCTCCTTCCGCTTCCGCCACTCTAACTATCTCCCAGCCTTCCAATATCACTCCCACAACTTCTTTCCAATCATCTCCTCCGCCTATACCGACTTTGTATCAATCGCTTTACGCTCAACTTCAGCAATACCTTGAAGCAGATAATCAACTGATTAACACACAGTGGGATGGCAGTGAATATGCGGTAAATTACGCCGCCGAGCTTCTTAAGGCCGATGCCAACGCCGGGCCGGGCATTTTGCAAAGCAGCACACAGCAGGTGATGAACGAGGAGCTGGACAGCGAGAAATCTCTAGGCCTCAAGGCTATCACCGTCCAAATTGGTTTCCCCATTTTTGAACCGGGGTTTTATATTGCTTCTGGACAGTCTACAGTTGAAGCGCAAAACTCAGTGCAAAACTGGCTGAATTATTACCAATCCATCGCCCAAGCCATCCATTCCCGAGGCTTGAAAATGATTGTTGAGTCCAATCCCCTCCTCAGTTCGTTCATCTCCAGCCAATCTTCTTTCAATCCAGGCTCCTATTTTCAATCAATTGATTTCAACACTTATAAGGCGAAACGCAGCCAGCACAACATTATCGTGGCCCAGCAAATAAAACCGGACTATCTGCTACTACAAACAGAACCTGATACTGATGCCACTAACGATTTTCGTTCTGAACTCAATGACCCGTCGCAAGACGTGCCGATGATCAGCCAATTCGTTCTCGATCTTGAAAATGCTGGAATTCCCAGTCTGCATAGCTCAATACAGCTTGGAGCGGGCGCCGGAGCTTGGCAACCGGAATGGCAACAATATATTTCTGGGTTTGCAGCCATAGCAGGTCTTGATAAGCTAGATACCCATATCTATAACCTGCCACCGAACATAAACCAGATTGGTGAAGTACAGGTAGCCATGAAGGTGGCCGATATGGCCCATGCTGTCGGAAAAGGAGCATCCATATCGGAGTTCTGGGCCCACAAATCAACCACAGTAAACCCGTATACTGGTACTGGAGACCCGATCATCGATGTTCGGGCACGAGACTTATTCAGTTTTTGGGCACCCCTGGATAATCAGTTCTTAACCGTTATGGCCAAGTTGGCCAACTTTAAACGCTTTGATTACGTCAGCGCTTTTGGATGGTACACTTGGTTTAACCTCATCGATTACAACTCCTTGACAACACCCCCAGTTTATCCGGCAACAAGCACTAGCCAGAACTCAACTGTTGACGCCGGAATCATGACGATGCAAGACCAAATGGCTTCACAAGCCCTAGCCGAACATCAGGTCTCACTGACCGGTAAAGCTTATCAGTCAGCGATCTCCGCTACACCTGCTCTCTTATTAGCTCCTATTTAGGCCGGTGAAAATGATACTCTGATTTGCTTATTTATAGTCAAAAAGTGATAATAAAGTATAAAAGCATCGAAGGAAGGGGGTGATATATGAAACGAGCGTATAACCGCTTCGGTAAGATCGTATTCAAACTCAAGTGGCTTTGGTGGTCTCCCGAAAAGCGGTATCTTTATCTGTGGAATAGAACGTCTGGCGCTTAAACGCCATTTGAAATATACTATTCGGTGCTTTATGAAGGGCTCCCAAGCGAGGAAGCCCTCTCATTTTTGACTGGTAACCTACTCTTGCCTCAACTGTGTATCCCTGCTAAACGTTCGCCTCCTTTTTGGGAGCCTCCGGGAGCGTTTCTTTGGTAGCTTCCACTACAGGTTTTTGCTGATCAATTTTAGCTTCCTTCTTAGGTCGCTTACAGCAGGACTTGATCTTCTCTAGCCATTTCATCCTTTAACACTTATTAATAGAAAAACTTCAGTTAGTTTGGTGAAGATGCGGGTAGCCAGGTATCAGGAAGTGATTACCCATTTTACTTATGGTCTTTGTGGGGTGTTATATGTGGTATAAAAAGGATAATTACCACGATTACAGTGACAATTATCGAGATCCAATAGAAACCGGCTCCTGCAGCAAGACCAATACCGGCTGCGACCCAAGCCGTCGCAGCTGTCGTCAGGCCTTCTACGCCGCTTTCGTGATGTAATATCGCACCGGCACCAAGAAAACCTACTCCGGTAACTACTCCAGCCGCAATCATTGAAGGGTTACCGCCGGCGAATCCGTATTCTGAGATGACGGAAAACAAGGCGGCCCCAAGAGAAATCAGCGCAAGAGTCCTTAGCCCCGCAGGTTTTCCACTCCATTCACGCTGAGCCCCAATAGCGGCTCCCATAATAGCTGCCAGCAAGATACGCAATACCAATTCTATATTCTGTGGCACTTTTGTTTTCGAACTCCTTGCTACTAACTCACCAACTATAGGTATTAGGGATTTCTTCTATGTTTGACGATAAACTATTTTAATTTTAAAGTCAATCATCTTGGATAGCCGACTATCATGAAGCAATTGTACGTGCTCAAGTCGCAGTTGTGCTTTGTTTGCTGCTTATGCATACTGCTAGTGTTGCTACAACACAAAACGCGCGTGTTTGCGCGCATGTGTTTGGGAATTGTATTAGCTTTGGTTTGTTTTGAATTTAGGCGATAGAAGTATACCTGAGGTGGCTAACCAAATTCCACCTGAGTAATGACTGGCTACAATTACTACATCAAGATGAGGGGTGATATTGGGCTAACCCATTACAAAAT
>JBEKPN010000075.1:0-5676 GCA_049520695.1 Dehalococcoidales bacterium
GAGTGGTATCAGCTGATAGCATCTGGGGTATATAGCCGATGATGCGCCTCACGCTGACAGACTCAGTAACAATGTTATACCCCCCGACGAATGCCTCGCCCGAGGTCGGTTTGAGAAGCGTGGTAAGCATCTTGATGGCCGTGGTTTTGCCCGCTCCGTTAGGGCCGAGCAGACCGAACACCTCGCCCCTGGGGACGCTGATGTTCAGATTATCTACTGCCATGAGCTCGCCGAAATAGCGGGACAGGTTTTTTGTTTCCAGTATCGTTTCACTCACCAGAGTACCTCCGGAGTCACCCAAAATATTTACGCTATTTTAACCGCAGAGATTACAATTCTATCCGTAGATAGATGCGTAAGCATGTCTTTCAGTATGTTTCTAAACAGCAATTTTGTCAATCATCCTGCGCCAGAATTAGCCTATATTGACAGTCCACACTGGCGGTTGACTTCTAATTCTTTCGCAATTTGTCCTGGTTTGCTATCATTTCAGGGGAGCGTGATAATTAAGCATGTCTGAAAAAATACTGGTCGCACTGAGCGGCGGCGTCGATTCGGCGGTGGCAGCAGCCATCCTCAAAAAGGCCGGCTACTCGCTGACCGCTGTCACCATGAAGATTTGCGCGCAAGAAGAGTCTTCTGGCAGCCCTTCCGCGCGCCACGGGTGCTACGGGCCCGGCGAAAACCAAGATATCGAGGATGCGCGCAGAGTGGCGGCCTATCTCGAAATTCCCTTCCACGTGCTCGATCTGTGCCGCGAATACGAGACCGAGGTTCTCTCCGAGTTTATCTCCGGGTACAAACAGGGCCGCACTCCCAACCCCTGCGTCTATTGCAACCCGCGCATTAAGTTCGGTGCGCTGGTGGAAGCTGCGGAAAAGGCGGGAATCGAATTCCAGGCAATGGCGACGGGGCACTATGCGCGAATAAAGTATGACCCGACCAACAGCAGGTATCTTTTAAAAAAAGCGGCTGACTCTAAAAAAGACCAGTCGTACTTCCTGGCGTTTCTCAACCAGAAACAACTCAGCCGGGCTGTTTTCCCGCTGGGGGGCTATACCAAGCCACAGGTGCGCAGAATAGCTTTGGAAATGTCTTTGCCTGTATCTGATAAGCCCGAGAGCCAGGATTTTGTTTCAGGGGGTTATCAGAGCCTCTTGCCCGATTCACCGCCCGGTCAGGTGGTAGATAAATCGGGTAACGTGCTGGGTAAACACGCCGGCATCTCCAGGTACACCATCGGCCAGCATCGCGGTCTGAATCTGCCCGGACAAGAAAAACTTTATGTAATCAAGATAATACCGGAGGAAAACAGCATTGTGGTCGGCACTGAGGAAGACCTTTTGCGAAAGGAACTCGTGGCAACCGACCTCAACTGGATCGCCGTTGAGAGACTCTCTGGCACAATAAAGGTCGAGGCTAAAATCCGCTCAAGCGCCGATGCGTCGCCGGCCCGTCTCGAACCTCAGGATGCGAATGTGCGTGTCGTTTTCGATACGGCTCAAAAAGGCATCACACCGGGACAGGCAGTGGTCTTTTACGATGACGACACCGTTGTCGGAGCCGGCATCATAAGCGACAGCCCCGATTAGGTGAGGTTATTATTTTCAGGAGACATAGAGTATAGGTATTGGGGAGCAGGATTTGAGCAATTCCCATCAGTCGATTGGCAGAACCCGGGAAATAGGCACGTCCTTTTGCTGGAACAGGTCGAGGATTTCCTGCCTGCGTGACATTAGAATCTCCACACCCAGGGCGCAACCCAATCGGAATTTAGGAGGGGGTGCCACCAGCTTGACCTCAATGCCGGCGGCTTTGAGCAACTTCTCTGCCTTGAGGGCTACCGGCACGTCGTGAAAGGTGATTATGCCGTCGCCTTTGAATTTGGGTTTCTGCGGTATATCCATAGCTATGCCTTACAGGGCGCGTCGCAGGATGGGGCTGCGTTTTCTGATTCGTCGTGGTGGTGGCTATCCTGGCTTGAGAGCGGCACCAGGCCTTTCTTCTTGCGGTATTCGTCGATAGCCAGGTGCAGTGCGTCGGCGCCCAGGTTGGAACAGTGAAACTTGACCTTGGGCAGGCCGCCCAGCTCATCGGCCACCGACTGCGGTGTGATGAGCATGGCCTCTTCCATTGTCTTACCGATAGCTATCTCGCTGGTCATGCTGGAAACGGCGATGGCGGCCCCGCAGCCAAAGGTCTTGAATTTAACATCCTTGAGGCGGTTTCCGTCGACTTTGATGTAGAAAGTCATCATATCGCCGCACACGGGATTGCCTACCTCGCCCACACCGTCCGCATCGGCGATTTCGCCCACGTTGCGCGGGTGCATGAAATGGTCCATCACCTTTTCTGAATAAATCGGCATCTAGGATTCTCCTTTTAAAAATTTAGCGTACAGCGGGGACATCTGCCTGAGGTTGCCCACGATTCCAGGCAGCGCGTCGAGAACGTAATCAACGTCTTTAACGGTGTTAGAAATACCCAGCGAAAAAACCACGGAGCCTTGGGCCAGCGCCTGCTCTATACCAGTCGCCAGCAGTACATGCGAGGTTTTCAATGCCTTAGAGGTACAGGCTGATACACTGGAAACGGCCACGCCGCTGGCGTCCAGCCACAGCAGCATAGACTCGCCTTCGATAAATTCTATACAGAAGCTGGCATGTCCAGGAAGGCGCTTCGCGGGATGCCCTGTCGCCACGACATGGTCTATGCGGGCGGGAATCCCGGCGAGCAGGCGGTCGCGCAGAGCGGTCAATTGCGACATCCTGTCCGGCATCCCGGCGGTTGCCAGCTCCGCTGCTTTTCCCATACCCATGATTCCGGCCACATTTTCGCTGCCGGCACGGCGGTTATCTTCCTGGAAACCTCCGTCTAGGATGGATGTGATTTTTACTCCGCGGCGCAGCCATAGAGCGGCTGCTCCTGCCGGGCCGTAAAACTGGTTGCCCGACAGGCTGAGGGCATCCACTCCCAGCTCTTTAACATTGACCGGTATATTGCCCGCCGAGGCCACGGCATCGGTGTGAAATAGCACCCCCCTTTCGCGAGTGATAGCCGCGATTTCGGCTATGGGCTCGATGGTGCCGATCTCGTTGTTGGCCTGCATGACCGATACCAGTAGCGTGTCCGGCCTCAGGCGGCGCTGTACCTCGCCGGGGTCCACCAGACCGTAGCGGTCCACCGGGATAAGCTCCACCTCGAAGCCGTGCCTTTTGAGGGCTTTGGCTGAATTGAGCACGGAGGCGTGCTCGATAGCGGAACACAGGATGTGCTTGCCTTTCTTCTCGTTCGCCAGTGCCAGCCCTTTTATGGCCAGGTTGTTGGACTCTGTTCCGCTGCTGGTGAAAATAATCTCGGCGGGCTCGGCTCCGATCAAAGCGGCTACCTGAGCCCGGGCGTCTTCCACGGAATCGCGGACCGCCTGGCCCCAGCTGTGCAGAGAGGACGGGTTGCCGAAGCGCTCGCCAATATACGGGAGCATGGCTTGAACCACTTCAGGTAACACGGGATTGGCTGAAATATGGTCCAGATAGATTTTTGGCATTGGATAGCCTGTCTATACGTCCTTGCGGCGCTCGCGGTAGTCTTTGACCGCCGCCTGGATCAGTTCGCGTCCCAGCTTGGCGCAGTGCGACTTTGATGCGGGAAGCCCGCCCAGCGCCCTGTCCACGTCCTCGTTGGTTATGCCGGCTATCTCGTCCAGGCGTTTACCTTTAATCATCTCGGTAACCACCGAACCGGCGGCGATGGTGGCGCCGCAGCCAAAAGCCTTGGACTTGGCTTCTGTGATGATACCGTTTTCTATTTTCAAATAAAGCTCGGCGTCAATGCCCCAGGCGGGCTCTCCAACGTAGCCCACGGCGTCGGGGTTCTTGATGACGCCCACGTTGCGCGGGTTCTTGAAGTGGTCTATGACCTTTTCGTTATAAAATCCGGGCATTGTCCCTCCTAGCTCCCGACCTTCATCAGGGGAGACATGGCGCGCAGCCGGGCTACCATGGGCGGCATGACCTCCAAGACGCGTTCGATACCCGCTTCCGTCGTCCACTTGCCCAGCGTGAACCTCAACGAGCAATGCGCTTTCTCAGGCGGGACGCGCATCGCCAGCAGTACATGCGAGGGCTCCTGGCTGGTGGAGCTGCAGGCCGAACCCGTGGAAACGCAGATGCCCTCCAGATCGAGGTTAATCAGCATTGCTTCACCTTCTACGTAGTCCACGCTGACGTTGACGTTGTTGGGCAGCCTCTTCATGGGGTGGCCGTTGAGTTGAATAAGTTCTATTTTATCGAAGAGTCCCTTTATCAGTTTATCCCGCAGACCGGTCTGGCGGCGCATTTCACCATCCAGGTCGGCCATGGCCAGCTCGATGGCTTTGGTCAGCCCTACGATACCGGCCACGTTTTCAGTGCCGGCGCGCCGCCCCTTTTCCTGCGCACCCCCATGCATATATGAAGCGACGCGAGTGCCTCGGCGCGCATATAACAACCCCACGCCCTTCGGCCCATATAGCTTGTGCGCCGAAAGCGACAGCAAATCCACGCCGAGTTTGCCCACATGCACCGGTATATGCCCCACCGTCTGCACGGCGTCCGTGTGCAGATACACGCCGGCTTCCCGGGCGATGCGGCTTATCTCCTCTATGGGCTGAATGCTGCCCACCTCGTTATTAGCGTGCATGACGGAAATAAGCAGGGTCCTGGGCGTTATGGCCCTCTTTATGTCCTCCGGGGAGACGATGCTGTACTTGTCCACGGGAACGTAAGTGACGTCGCAGCCGTGCTTTTCGAGAAACTGGCAGGTCTCCAGTATGGCGTGGTGCTCGACGGTGGTGGTGATGATATGGTTGCCCTTTTCCTTGTTGGCCCACGCCACGCCGCAGAGCGCGGTGTTGTCCGATTCCGTCCCGCAACTGGTGAAGATGATCTCATCCGGGTGTGCGCCGATGGCGCGGGCGATCTTCTCCCGCGCCTCATCCAGCACGGCCTTGTTTTCCTGCCCGTAGGAATATAGGCTGGAGGGGTTGCCGAACGACTCCGTAAAATAGGGCAGCATGGCCTTCACCACTTCGGGGTCGGTGGGGGTGGTGGCCGCATAATCCATATAAATTCTCTTCATAATGCAATTCTCCAAAGGACGTACTAAATCTATCCGAGTGCTTTTTATGACGCCAGAGACGTGGGCGCTTCGGCCCTCTTTTTGCGTCTCCTGATATCTATGATCTCAGCCATGATGCTCACGGCGATTTCCTCCGGCGTTTCCGTCGATATGGG
Source organism: Dehalococcoidales bacterium (assembly GCA_049520695.1). GTDB lineage: Bacteria > Chloroflexota > Dehalococcoidia > Dehalococcoidales > UBA1222 > SURF-27. The sequence continues at coordinate 5,274 of JBEKPN010000075.1, forward strand.
CAGCCCGATGGGCGAGTGGATGCGGTCGAGGGCGGCTTGGGTGATACCCTCTGACTTCAGATTGGAAAACACGGTCTTCGTCTTTTTGCGGCTGCCCAGCATGCCGATGTAACCGGCGGGCGTGTTGACCGCCTGGGCCAGCACCCGCTGGTCTTCAAGATGCCCGCGGCAGGCAATTACCAGGTAGGAAACCTTATTCAGGTTCAGCCTGGAAACCATATCCGCCGGGTCTTCCACAAAAAACTCATCGGCTTCTGGAAACCTGGCAGCGCAGGCATAAGCCGGCCGGTCATCTATGACCGACACGCGGAAACCGGTCATTTTGGCGATCTTGGAGACGGCGAAACCTATGTGCCCCGCGCCGAAAATATAGACCGTAGGCTGCGGCGTGATGGGTTCCACA